>JANOAX010000125.1:0-1650 GCA_031411335.1 Bacteroidota bacterium | reverse complement strand
AATGATACCAGGTGTGGGCAAAGCCATGAAGGATGTAGAAATAAAAGACGATGCCTTTAAGCACATAGAAGCTATAATACAAAGCATGACACCTGCTGAACGTAGCAACCCTGCTTTGATAAATATGAGCCGCAAGCAGCGTCTTGCAAAGGGCTCAGGCCGCAGTTTGGATGAGGTAAACAAACTGATGAAACAGTTTGACCAAACCAAACAAATGATGAAAATGATGACCAACAAAACGCAAATGATGCAGATGATGAAACAAATGAAGGGACAGAATATGCCGATGAGATAAAATTAATTAGCCAGTTAGAAAATTAGCCAATTAGAAAATGTTCCTTTGTTTATTCAATACATTAAGCTCAGATATTAATTGATTTTTCAGAGGAGTGAATTTGTTTTCTTAAATAAATTAAAAATTTGGAAATCCTTTCGATCCGCGTCATCCTTGTTCCATCCGAAACTTAAACTATATGCAATCTTTAGCTGAAACCAATTACATTTTCCCTAACCAAACAAATTTCTATAAGGGAAAAGTTAGGGACGTTTATAGCATAGGCAATGACTTGCTGGTAATGGTGGCAAGTGATAGAATAAGCGCTTTTGATGTGGTGTTGCCAAGCGCCATACCTTTCAAAGGACAAGTGCTTAATCAAATTGCAGAGCACATGTTAGATGCTACAAAAGATGTAGTGCCTAACTGGAAAATAGCATCGCCTGATCCTAATGTAACTGTAGGATACCGTTGCGAACCTTTTAAAGTAGAAATGGTGATTCGCGGTTTTTTAACAGGCCATGCTTGGCGCACATACAAGAGTGGATTGCGAGTATTGTGCGGTGTTGCTTTGCCAGAGGGTTTAAAGGAACATGATAAATTGCCTGAGCCAATTATTACACCCACTACCAAGGCAAGCGAAGGGCATGACGAAGACATATCGCGCGAGGAAATAATTAGACAAGGAATAGTAACTGAAGAGTATTATTTAGTGTTAGAGAAATACACGCGTGCATTGTATGCAAGAGGAACAGAACTTGCCCTTGCGCAAGGTCTCATACTAGTAGATACCAAATATGAATTTGGTAGGCGCAATAATGAAATATTGCTAATGGATGAAATACATACACCTGACTCTTCAAGATATTTTTATGCTGAAGGATATGCAGAAAGACAAAGCAATGGCGAACAGCAAAAGCAATTGAGCAAAGAGTTTGTTCGCGAGTGGCTTATTGCCAATAGCTTTATGGGCAAGGAAGGTCAGACCGTGCCTACAATGACAGATGAGTGGGTAGAATCTATCTCGAACCGATATATAGAATTATACGAGCAGGTGACGGGAAAGAAGTTTATAAGACAAGACTATAACGGTGCTGCAGCAAGAATTGAAAAAAATATTTTGTCCGTATTAAAAACTAATTTGAGCTAAAAATTTAATGGCATACAATTGTTAAGAGAAATAATAAAAAAAAAACGCGGGTGAAGTGCCCGCGTTTTTTTTTTTTGAGATTAATTTTTTTGTCCTGTTTCTATTTCAAAAACGAATAATTCTTACCGTAATAAATTTGCTGTTCTGCAAAGTTTTCAGGATACGTTACTTTCACATCTATGATGTTGCCATTGGCATCTTTTACAGCTTCCAGTATAGGGTTCAC
>JANOAX010000124.1:0-27609 GCA_031411335.1 Bacteroidota bacterium | reverse complement strand
GCTTTAACATTCATTAAATAGCCAACCACAAACGGCTCCATACCACTACTTGGGAAAACAGGCGATGCGAAGGAAACATTATCTGCCGTTTGAACAGCTTGTCCGTTAGCAGATGCTACGGCATCTAAATTCTTACCACCTTTATTTAATTTTTCAATTAACATAGCAGCTTTCTTATCACGACGAACTTCAGCGGTCAGTTGATCTTTTATTTGCTCCAACGTACTAAAGCCTTTTTCCTTTCTTTCATTCAACTTCGCTACTACAAAACGATTTCCGAATTCAAAAGCTTTGGATACTTCACCTAACTTGGCGGTGAATGCCCAACGTACTAGTTCACGAGAATTTTCCATCGGACCTACTTGACGAGCGTTCTCAAAAATATTAGGTTCTGACATCTTCGTAAGTTTCTCATCGGTGATTGATTTTTCAAAAACATCACCTTTTGCATTTTTAGATGCAAAACCATTTGCTTTCGAATACACCGCTTGATAAGTTTTAGAACTTGGTTCAATTTTCTTGTCGACATAAGCAATACGCAGTTGACGCGCTTGCTTACCTTGATCAACGATATGAATGATATGAATTCCAAATTGAGATTCTACAATCGTATAATCACCTTTTGCTCCATTAAAACAAGCATCATTAAATTCAGCAACCATCATCCCTGGAGAAAACCATCCTAAGTCACCACCTTTAATTTTCGAACCTTCATCAGTAGAATATTGAAAAGCTAGAATAGCAAAGTTAGCTCCTCCTTTCAATGCAGTTTTGATACTATCGGCCGTTGCTAAAATAGCATCCTTCTTAGCGGGATCCATCTTTAACAAAATATGAGAAGCTTTCACAGAATCTGGAAGCATTTTCACTGCAGAAACTTTAGCTAATTTATAGATGTTGTTCTCCATGTATGGGCCAAATACAAAACCAACAGGTGAGGAGAACATCATTGAATCAATATTCAAAGGTAAGGATCCTTTTTTACTGAAGGCAGGGTTAAAGGGAGAATCACTATTTAATGCAACAAACATTGAATCATTTTCAGTTACTTTAAACTCTTCAGTTAATTTTTTAATTTCAAATTCAGCCGCTTGGCGATCCACATCACTTGGAAAAACTTCAAACGTTACATAATCAATATTTGCAGACGCTTCTTGCTTATACTTCTTCATCGTTGCATTGTACAACGTTTTCAATTCAGCATCGGACACTTCAATAGTAGTATCAGGAATAGAAGCATAATTTAAAGTCACATATCGAACAGAAGCTGTCTTCGTTCTATTGAAGAAATCATCTTTAGCTTCTGCTTTTGAAATGTACAATCCTTGCTTGATGAGGTTGTAATATTTTTGTTGAATACGTTCTTCACGAATCGCCTTTTCAAAAACGACCCATTGCTGACGTGTTTTACCCGTTTGGTCATTATCCATATTCTTCAAAAAATTGGATACGTTCGCCGGATTAAATACGCCTGTTTTAGGATCTGTAAATGCTTGCTTAACCTGCGGATGCGGGTTTTTTCCTTGCACCATATCCAAGAGTTCCTTCGGAGAACAAGTAATTCCCAATTTCTCATACTGAGGAGTCAAGACCATTTCATTGATCAATTGATTCCAAGTCTGCTCGCGAATTTGCTCCGTGGTATTCTGATCTACGTTATCAGTATTACTTTGAAGTTTATAATTAGTCAACTGAACCTGGACTTTCTCTTCAAAGTCCATTACATTGACCTTCTTACCGTCTATTTCACCGATATTAGCATCGCTGCTACTCATTCCATTTTTAGAAGAGAAAAAATCTCCTAAAATGAATGCTACTAGGCTAAAGCCCACAAAAACTAACAATAAATTTGCTTTGCCTCTGATTTTTTCAATTACTGCCATAACTCTATTATTTCTAATTTAAGGCTGCGAATATACGAAGCTTTCTTGAAGGCTAAAAACTTATTTCATAGTTATTCAAAAGTAAATAGCTGAAATCCAATAATCTATTTTGAAATGGAAAGATTAATGGGTTTAGAGGTATAAATCACCGCTCATGACAAGAATTATCGAATCTTTTTCTGAATCCGAATTCTTTGGTTTCGACGAACGATCCAAAAAACGCAAGCCACTCCAGCAAGAATAAAAAACCAAATGGCGGAAGAAATATTTTCGGCCATACACTTATAGCAGCCGAATGAGGCTCCTAAAAGCATGATGAAAAGCCAAGAATATTCTAACACCTTCAACATAGTGGACACTTACTTTTTAACTGTTATTCTTCCTTTCACATTGAAAATTTTATACCTGCTAAAATCTTGATTGGCTTCAAAACCTTTTCCATAAATGATCTCTTCGGCCGTGGTAATTTTAACATGTTCATCGCTTGTCAACTTCTCTTCCCGCTCATTCCAAACTAATTTCTCCGTATTTAATTGGTCGCCTTTTTCATTGATGACAACCACATCCTTTTGGGCCTCCCATTTGCTTTCATTTTCGTAATGAATAGCATATTTAGCTCTTAATTCCGAGGTTACTTTTTTCGATTCATCATAAAATTGAATGTGAATCCCTGCAGGCATTTCTGTGATGGGCTCTGGAAAAACTAATTTTTTTAGCTCGGGAGAATTCACTTTTACCCGTACCATTCCAGAATCACTATATAATATTTCTAATCCTTTGATGTGCTCAATAGGCTCCTTCGAAATATTAGTTACTCGCTTTATTTCAGCCTGATCATTTTCACAGGATACCAGTTGAACACCTAAAACTAATAAAAAAAGTGATTTGACAACTCTACCATTGAAAAATTGAAGAAAATTAGACGGAGATCTCATTAATCGAAACGACGTTTTTGGAACCAAACCTCATTAAAAGTGAGTCCTATAACCGCTCTTATGTATCGCTCGCGTATCAAATTATCATCCAAAGTACCCATCTGACCAGCTTCAATTGCTATGTTAACCATCGATTGAAAGGCTTTACGAATAGGCAATCCGAAACCAATACTAACACCTTGATCGACGAGTGTATTGTTGCGAATATTTAGGAATGAAGTACCGTAATAGACTCCTGCACGATACTGAATTCTTTGTCCGAAACTTGTCCCACGGGGATCGCGAGCAAACTGTCCGCCAAGAGAAACACGAAACGTATTTTTCAAGCTATCTTTTCCTTTAAAAGATTCATAGGAGCTCCACTCTGTATAACGAATATCAGATTGTATCAACCATTTTTCATCTTTCGCGATTTGCATTCCAAAACCTAAAGATAGAGGAAGTACAATTTCTCCATGCTCCTTTTCTTTATATTCGATGGTATCTCGAGAAAAATCAATTCCGAGGGAATTTAATTTAAAGTTTTCCCATAACAAAGTTCTGTTGGCTTTCAACTGCTGTGAAATGCTAGCTGTAGCACCCAAGCTTAATGTATATCCCTTTTTAAGAGGTGTTTTAAAATTCAATCCAGCATCAAACATAAAATCCCCAATGGAAGTATTGTCTTTAATTCTTGTTCCAAAATAATCCGTATTCGAATACTTGGCGACTCTACTTTGTTCTAGTGATCCAAATAAATAAGAAGCATTAATACCCAATGCTAATTTCGGTGTGAGCTTTATACCTGTTCCAATGAAATAACGATTGTATCCTCCGGCTCCCTTATAAGATGTTGACAATACATTTGAAGAATCAATGGTGGTTGATGATTCAATATCGTAACCCGTTCCACTAAAAGGAATAAATCCAAAGGCTAATCCCATTTTATTACGAACTAAAGGAAGACCAATTACTAAATATTCCAATTTCGCATTCCATTTCTTACTGCTTAAATCACCTTGATCGAGCCATATTCTTTCACCGCTTAAACCAATCTCAAAAACCATCAAGGAATCATAAGCATAGGAAGCTGGATTTGAGAAATTGAGACGAGAAACGTTAGTCTCAGCAATTGAAGTTCCACCCATTCCTCTTTGATGAGAAAATCCTTTAAAAAGCAAATCACCGGGACCGAATCGAGAATAAGGTGAAACGCTACTTGTTTGTGCTATACCTAATAATGGCAATGCCAAAATCAACAAGCTAACTATCAATAATTTATTTCTATTCATATGGAAGATTCAATACAATACTATTTAATCCCAATAAAGTAAGATGTGGGGCCGCAAAGATGCGGGATTTGAACTGATTTAAAAAGAAATTCGCATCGCCCCCTGTCAGAATGGTTTCTAAACGCGGATATAAATTCCTGTATTGCCAATTCACATCATTTATTTCCGCCATCATTCCATTCATAACGCCAGAAAGGATAGACTCTTCAGTATTTCTTCCAATCAGCTGAGGTTCTAACCGAGGTAAAATCAATGGAAGATGGGCCGTTTGATCATTTAAAGCTTTGAATCTCATCCTCATGCCTGGCGATATACCACCACCTAAGTAGTGGCCATCGGATGTAATAATGTCAAACTTTATGCAAGTCCCAACATCAATCACTAAAACATTTCTGCCTGGAAAAAGAGACAAGGCTCCGCAAACATTTGCCAAACGATCTTTCCCTAATGTTTCAGGAGTTAAATACATATTTTTTAGAGGCAGAGGGGTTTCGGTGTCAAACGCACTTACATCGGAAAAATCATTCAAAATATTTTTTAAATCAGCAGGGATCTCAGCTACTGTAGAGTAAATGATGTGCTCAATTTCATTGGCCGCTATGATTTCTTTAAGCTTTGAAAAATCGCCATCTTTAATAACACCTGATGATGCTAGTCTATCCTGCTTAAAAAGGCCGTATTTCACCGCAGAATTTCCTATGTCTATTGCTAAATTCATCAAGCGAAATTAAGATAATGAGCGGAAACTGAAGCTGAAGGCTTATTTAGCTGAGCTCTTTAATCCTTGAAACCAATTAAAATAGCCATTCTTTTAATCTTATTAAGAAGAAAATTGTGATGGACAGAGGAGAATTTGTTTCTATCTATCTGATTTATATAATTTTCAAAGAATAATAGAAAGAGATGTGGAATGACCTTGTTTTTTGCAAAAATGTCTTACTTTTGCACGCTCCTAGAAGGTGATGTAGCTCAGTTGGTAGAGCAAAGGACTGAAAATCCTTGTGTCGACGGTTCGATTCCGCCCATCACCACCAAACGATTGAAGAAATAAAAGGATGAAAAATAATCGCTATCGAAAAGTCTTACTGATTGACGATAATGAAATAGACAATTTCATCAACGAGCGTATGATCACATCCAGTGGTTTTTCTTCTGAAGTGATCGTAAAAAATTCTGCTGATGCAGCTTTAGATTTTTTGAAGAATCTTTCTAATGAGCAAGATTACCCTGAAATTATTTTTTTAGATTTAAACATGCCTATTAAGGATGGATTTGCCTTTTTAATAGACTACGAAGAAATTCCAGAAGCCATTAAATCATTTTCCAAGATTGTAGTTTTATCCTCATCCATTTCTCCTGACGACATCAATAAGGCTTCTACCAACTCACATGTATTTAAGTATGTGAACAAGCCTTTGAGTGAAAAGTATCTCGACGCAATAAGTTTATAAAATTTTATACATAACAAAAACGGCTGCATAAATCAAGCAGCCGTTTTTGTTACTGCTTCGGCTTTGACCTACGCAGTACATAGTATAACTAACTTTAACTATTAATCTTTAATTGGATTACTCATTTTTCGAATGATGGTATCATCTACTTTAACATAAGACAACACTTGATAAGTTCCATTATTCAACGTATCGAACTCTGTCCACATTTCAGCAATACGTTTCACCTTTCTTCTATAATCGGCAGGCTTCAAAGCTGTTTTCAAAAGCTTCATCATATAGCGCGCGGATTCATACTCTGCATCCTGCTCTCTGATTTGTCGTTTCAAACTAGAAATAATTTGCATACATAAGCTATCATCTCCCAAAATACAATATTGTAAAGCTTGGAATAACTTAGCATCGATATCGGTAAATAAATAATGCTTTAACGACATTTGATTTCTCAACTCATTTATTTTCCTTGCCGATCCATGATAGTCGCGTTGGTAAAACTTAACGATGGCTAAAAATCGCTTTGTGCTTATATAATGATAGGCTTCCTCAATATTAATGTCGCTATACTTTTCAAGTTGATCCGCATAATGTTGAAGGTGCTCGAGGTTACCATCGATTTGAAACTTCATCACCTTTGATTTCAAAAACTGCACAACGAAAAAATTCATCATATGTTTCTCTGTCAAATCAGGTAAATTCTGATGCACACGTTGGATATAATAATCAGCACGAACAATATTACCTGTACGAATATAATATTCAAAATACAACAAATCAGGAATGCATTTAATATTTTGATAAAAAGTATCCATCGGATAACTTTCGAAAATTTGTGTCATTCGCTGCAATACCGCTTCCACTTCAAGCTCGCGGGATTTTAATCCATCTTGTTTATGCGGCACTGTGCATAAGTAATAGATGTGGGCAATGTTGTATAATACATACAAACGATGGGATTCATACAGCTCGCAAATATTACTTAACTCACGTTTCATCAAGATTACTTCTTCCAGATCCGATTCTTGACCATTCAATTGATAAACGCCCAATTTTTTTATGAATCGAAAAAATAATCCTTCCGCTTTTGATACAGCCAATGAAAAAGCAACATGCTTATTAAACTTCGTTTCGTAGCTATCGAATTCTTCTGAGTGAAGATGTAATTGTGCTAATGTTTTGTAAACTAAAATCAGCTCTGCATTCAAGTCATACTCGATGAGTTGTTTTTCTAATTCTTTTAATGCTCGAACAGAGAATTCACGATTATTCCCAAACAGATGTGCTGGTACGCGTGAAACTTCATCCATTAATGTCTGAATTGGGTTCTGAACTTTTTTACTTAGAATCGATGCAATTTTGGAATTTAGTCTTGACTTCAGTGTATAGTATGCACTTGGGTTCACCTGCAAAATTTCCATCATTTCACTATCCTCTACTTCACGTTCACGTGTAGTTTCAAGTACTAAAAAAGGTTTGTTCTTCTTCTTACCTGAGACTTCTTGCAATAATTGCTGGTACTCATCTTCGGTTAGCTTCTTAATCGTCTTGCTTAAAATTTCCATGTGTTGGGTTAATTTATAAGATTACATTTCTTGTTTGCCCTTCTTAATACGCAAGAGGTCATAGAAAGGTTATACCCAATAAAAAGTCAAATAATGCAGGAATCGGATTTGGATTATTGAAACCCAAACTACCAGAAACACGTATAGCAAAAAGTAAATCTGTCCCAAAGAAATCGACATAGACCTTATAATAAGGTCGATTTAAGCATAAAAAAAGGTAAAAATCAACGAATTTCTTACAAATGACAGAAATGTAACCTATACCCCCTACTTCAACGTATAGATGCATGTAAATTGACACTGATCAAAATATTAAAATATGATGAATCACCAAGCACACAACGAAGATTTCTACAAAACCATTCGCGAAAACAGAATGATGATGTACAACAAGCCCAAGCGCTATTATAATCGCGACGAGCAAAAAGGTTCTGCCTTCAAGTTCTTATTCTTGATTGAAACCATTGTATTTATTTTATTAATGGCTGTTGCTGGAACAGGAATGGCGCAAAGCACTATGCAAAATAGTGCGCCCATGAATTTAGCCAGCAGTCAACCAGAAGTAAATATTCACAACTACAACACTGTTTACAACAGCGGTAAAGTGTTTGTGAGTTGGACTTCAAAAAATGAATCCGAAGATTGCGTATATATCATTGAAAGATCTTCTGATGGAAGAGAATTCAAATCGGCAGGTATCAAAGAAGGTATCGGTTCTGAAATTGAACTTTACTATTCTTGGATTGATCAGAAGCCACCAGCAGGATTTGCCTACTACCGTGTAAAGAAAATTACAAAGGAAGGAACTCAACTATATAGTTCGGTTGGGTCTGTTATTAATCAGGCTAGTAATTTCGAAAACTTCGCTCAAGGTGAAGAAGAAAACAAATAAAAAAATAAATATTATTAAAACCAATTTGCCAAACAGTGGTTAAGAAATGATATGAATAGACTGGCAAAAGAATTTTTAAAAAATTACTTAGGCCTATTTCTTTTGTTGACAACAACAATGCTACGGGCCCAAGTGCCCGTAGCTTCGTTTACAACGAGTCAGGATAGTGGTTGCGCACCTTTACTTATTAATTTTACAAACACTTCGTCAGGAGCGATTAGTTATCAATGGAGTTTAGGAAATGGAAATAATTCAAGTTTACAAAATCCTTCCTCGTCCTATATTAACGCAGGAAACTATACCGTTGTATTAATTGCAACTTCTTCTACGGGAGGAAAAGATACTGCTACGGGTGTAATCACAATTTTAGGTGATCCCATTGCCAACTTTACTGCCTCTCCACTTTCTGTTTGCTCCTCTGAGTCCATTAATTTTATGAACACTTCTACAGGTGCGTCTTCTTATATCTGGGACTTTGGTGACGGAAGTTCTTCCAATGCAACCAACACCACTCACCAATACAATACACCTGGGACTTATAATATTAAATTAATTGCCACCAATATTTACGGGTGCCAAGACATCGAAATAAAAAGCAATTACATAACCGTAAACCCATCTCCCTTTGCCCAGATAAGTGCGAATCAATATTCGTCGTGTGATGTAAATACTATTTTTCAATTCACAGGTTCGGCAAGTAGTATTTCAAATTGGAATTGGAATTTTGGAGATGGTACTACTTCTTCAGTTCAAAATCCTTCGCATCAATATGGTGCTCCTGGCTCTTACCCAATACGACTTATTGTAACATCCATCAACGGTTGCATTGATACAGCATATTCCTCCAATAATATTACTATTGGAAATTCCTTGATTCCATCTTTCACCATGAGTGATAGTGGTGGATGTGGAAATGTAACCATTCAATTTGATTGCACGGTTCCCAATGCTACTTCTTGGTTATGGGATTTTGGTGATGGCACCACATCTACTTTAGACAATCCAATTCATACTTATAATGCAGTAGGAAATTATTCTGTTTCATTAACTGTTACCACTGCAAGTGGTTGCAATGGCAGTGTAACAGTTTCGAATATTGTACATGTAGATGGAATGCCAATGGTTAACTTCACAGTAGTTCAAGATAGTGGATGCGCCCCCTACACTGCTCAGTTTGTAAACTTAACGACCGGTGCTACATCCTATTCTTGGAAATTTGGTAATGGAGACTCATCAGTACTTACAAATCCATCAACAACTTACAACCAAGGTGGATACTTTTCGGTAACACTTACTGCTACTTCAGCTTATGGTTGTCAACTTGCACAAACAAAAAATCAACTTGTAAGAGTATTTGCACCTACTGCAGCCTTCACTGCTACCCCACGAATAGGTTGCCCCGGCATGACCGTTCAATTCACACATACAGGAAATCCAATTAATATAATAGGATACCTTTGGAATTTTGGAGATGGAACCACATCAACAGCTCTCAACCCAACGCATACTTATAATACCATTGGTGATTTCACCGTATGGCTTGTTGTTACCAATTCATTTGGTTGCAAAGACACTGTTTATAAAGCAAATCATATTAAAGTGGTAAGTGGAATAACACCCTATACTGTTCCAGATACCATGTATGTTTGTCAGGACAATCCCATTGCATTTACAGATCCAACCACCGGAAGTAACGCATGGAACTGGAATTTTGGGAATGGAAGCAGCTCCATTTCACAGTCACCTAGTACCATTTATACGACTCCGGGTATTTATACTGTCACATTGCAAACTTCAATGGCTGGAGGTTGCACTCAAACATTCAATCCATACGCCATAGTAAAAGTCATTCCATACATTCCTCGCCCCATCGATATTACTTTTGGGAATTCATGTAAACCCTATGTCCTTAATTTTTCAACTCAAACTTTAAATATCACCGCTTATAATTGGGATTTTGGAGATGGAGGTACTTCTACATTAGCAAATCCTACACACACCTATACACAAAGTGGAACCTATGTGATCACTTTAAATATTACGGTTGGAGAAGGTTGTATGACGTCCATTAGTAAAACCATTACGCTAGGATATTCGAACCCAACTCAAGCTTCCTCCTATGATTTATGTTTAGGTTCAAGTGTAAATTTTACACTTACTAATATACCTGCTTTTACTGCAGCAACTTGGTTCTTTGGAGATGGAAGTAATTCCAATCAATTGCTACCTTCACATACCTATGCTGCAGCTGGAAGTTATCAAGTCACTGTAGTAACACAAGACACATTAGGCTGTTTAGATACATTTAATTTAGCGCAACCCGTAGTTGTCAACAACCCAATTCCATCCTTTAATTCTCCGAATGTAGCTTGTATTCATATTCTAATTTCATTCCAAAATACATCACAAAATGCGAACAGCTACCTTTGGGATTTTGGAGATGGAATAACGAGTACAGACAGCAATCCAACACATACTTATCAGCTAGGAGGAACATATTCCATTACATTAACTGCAACTATTAATTCTTGTTCGGTAACTACGGTTTTCACAAATTACATCACCGTTGCAGATCCAAATGCAGCATTCACTTTTACAACAAGTGGTCAATGTATGCCGGTTACTGTCAACTTCACTAATCAAAGTTCAGCTTCGGCTGTGCAATGGAATTGGTATTTTGGAAATGGAGATAGTGCTCAAACACAAAATCCAATTTATACTTATTTAAGTGACCCAACAGATTCCATCGTACTCTTTATTACAGACAATAATGGATGCATTGATTCTGCCAAGTTAGCTCCTTTCCCTTATTATGCTGCTGGTGCATCCGTCGATGTTTCTATTGGTTGCTTACCACTCACAACAAATTTCACAGATTTATCCAATGGTGCCATCAATTGGAATTGGCAATTTGGAGATGGAGGCACTTCCTCTTTACAACATCCAACTCATATTTACAATGCCAATGGACTTTACGATGTCACATTAATTGCTGAATTCCCCGGCGGATGTTTTGACACAATTGTTTACAACGATATGATTCATGTCTCTACGCCTATTGCTGATTTCTTCTCTCCTTCATTAGCAGGATGCTCTCCAACACAAATTAGTTTTGTAAATACGACCAATGACGCCACCCAATTTAGTTGGCTCTTTGGAGATGGTGGAACGTCATCGAATATCAACCCTCAACATATATATTATATACCTGGCACTTATTCAATAACACTTATTGCAACCAATAGCTATGGTTGTATTGACACCATCGTTAAACCCAATTATATTTCCATTCCCGGCACTCTTACATTATTTGGTATTTCTACTTTGATTGGTTGTCAAGGAGAAAATATTGCATTCACCGACTCCTCCATCAACGCAAGTCAATGGAGTTGGGACTTTGGAGATGGGGCCATTGACTCATTACAAAATCCCAATCACATTTATCCAGACACTGGGAATTATACGGTTTCATTAATAACACGTGATTCCATTGGATGCACCTCTTCCTATGTTTATCCTGTTCAGTTGCGCATACATCCTGCACCAATAGCATCGGCTAGTGTAACGGATTCGGTAGGCTGTAATAGTTTTAGCACAGCATTTATTAATAACTCACAAGGTGCTATTCAATATGCATGGACCTTTGGAGATGGAGATACAAGTACTGCATTAAATCCATCACATACTTACTTACAAAGTGGATTATTTAACCCACAACTCGTTGCTATCACTTCCTATGGATGTAGAGACACCTTCCAATTTAACTCTGGAATAGATGTATTACAAACTCCAGAAGCGATTATTTTATCCAGTGATACAGTAGGATGTGATCCAGCAAACTTTCAATTTACAGATGGTTCACAAAGTACACAAAATCCAAATTACAATTGGACATGCAGCAATGGATTCACAGGGATTGGAAATATTTTCTCACCACAAAATATTTCAGCTGGAAATTATTCAATTGAGTTAATCATAACCAATACAAATGGATGTGCCGATACTGCCATACAAAATATTACTGTAAATCCATCTCCTACCGCAAATGCCTCTCTAGATATTAATTCAGGATGCACTCCGTTAACAGTTCAATTTACTAATTCATCAACAGGTGGATTAACTTATTTCTGGAACTTTGGAAATGGAATCAATAGCACAGTGAGTGATCCTACTTACACCTATACCGTTGCTGGAAATTACAATCCACAAATGATTGCCATCAATAATTTTGGATGCACAGACACCTTTTATTTTAACCCCGGAGTCGCCGCCTTATTAACTCCAAACATTTCATCAATACTAAACAATCAACAAGCTTGCTTCAACGATTTGGTAAATTATTCCACTACCATTTCTGATACGCTGCAACCAACCTATAACTGGAATTTTGGATTCACTACCTCTAATCAATTAAATCCATCTATCAATTGCACAAGCACTGGGTTATTTGATGTATCATTAATTGTCACCAACAATAATGGTTGCACCGACACATTAATCGAAACTGATTTCTTAGAAATTTTTGATACCATTCCACCTATAGTAAATCAATTAGCATCGGTTAGTGTATTAAGTGATGATCAAGTAAACATCACTTGGTTCAACGGAATTGAATCAGACATTGTCGCATACAAATTATATCGTTTAAATAGTGTAACGGCAGCTTGGGACTTAATTTACACAGACAACAATCCTGTTTTACAAACAACAGCTCTTACCAGTAGTTATATTGACAACGGATTAAATACTAAAAACAATACTTACACTTATTTACTCCAAACCATAGATTATTGCGGTTATGAATTGCCATTAACAAGTTCCACTCCACATACCACGATAGATATTAGCACTAGTAAAAACGGGTTAATTATTTTTATCAATTGGACACCTTATGGAGGATGTATAGTAGGATCCTATAATTTGTATAGAACAGAGAGACCCAATGGAAGCCCAGTATTGCTAAGCAATGTTTCTGGCAGCACTTTAAACTTTATTGATTCATCGATTACATGTCCTTATCAGTATGAATACAAAGTAGAAGCCTTGGATCTTTGTGGAAACACTTTCAACTCTTTCAGTGATACATCCGCTATCTGGCCTGTTAATGTTTTATTAAACCAGCAAAGCAATATTGTACGATCGACCGTCATTGACAATACTAATATTCTTACTGAATGGATGGTGCCATCATTATTACCAAATCGTGTTTTGGAATATAAAATTTATCGTAGTACTGATAAAATTAATTTTAGTTATTTAAGCACAACGCCATCAAACGTAACTTACTTTATTGATGCTGATGTTGACGTTCAACAACAAAGTTATACGTACAAAGTAATTGTTGTAAATGACTGTAATCTCGATGGAAAAGAAAGTAACATTGGAAAAACCATTGTTTTAGGTGGCAAATGGAAAGATCATAGAATTTATCTCAATTGGAATAAATATGAACAGTGGGACACTGGTATTGACAACTATACCATAGAGTTTTTAAGTCCGCAAGGCACCTGGATTCCTATCAAAACGGTGGATGGAAATACGACCAACACCCAAATTGACGATTAATCTAGGATTAAACCCTTGCAAGCACTCCGCTTTTAGCAAGCATTAATAAGTAGGTAAAGTTAAAACACAATTTGATTTAAAATTTTATAGCTTTACCTTTGTATTATGCAAAGTATGGCTCGTCCTCTTCTTCTCTTTTATATCCTTGTTGCCTATATCCTACTCCAATTTTCGTGGTGGGCGTATATGTTAATTGATCTTAACAAAGAGGTTATTCAATATCGAATAGAAATTTCAGACCTCAGTCATCTTAACAAAGAGGCCATTCAAGCTGAGAAGTTTCTTTTCAATAAAGAATTAACTAAAAGGATGTGGATGGTTCTCGGAGAAGGATCTGTATTTCTTGGCTTATTAATTTTTGGTATTTATAAAACCAAAGAAGCGTTTAGAAAAGAATTTAATTTAGCTCGACAACAGAAGAATTTTTTACTATCCATTACACACGAATTCAAATCCCCTTTAGCAGCGGTGAAGTTGAATTTACAAACGCTTCAGAAAAGGGAGCTTGAACGCACCCAACAACAAACGATCATCAGAAGATCCTTAATTGAAACAGAACGAATTCATAATCTCGTTGAAAACGCTCTTTTCGCAGCACGACTAGAAAGTGATAATTTCGAATTTTATTTTGAGCAATTTGATTTTTCACAATTTTTAAATTCACTTATTGAAGAATACATTTCAAGGATCGATCACGAACATGCCATCATTAAACACATTCCTCCTGGAATTCGACTTTTGGGAGATAAATTAGCGCTAAGTTCATTATTTTTCAATCTTATTGAAAATGCGGAGAAATACTCCCCAGATGGAAGTAAAATTGAAATTATACTGAGCTCTTCACACGAGTATGTGATCGTTCATGTTATGGATCAAGGAATTGGAATACCAGAGAACGAAAAACAAAGAATTTTCGAAAAGTTTTATCGTGTTGGAAATGAAGATACTCGAAGAACGAAAGGGACAGGCTTAGGTTTATTTATCGTTCAACATATCGTTAACCTGCATAAAGGCGTCATAAAAGTCAGAGACAATTATCCCCAAGGATCTATTTTCGAAATAAAATTTCCCATCGGGAATTAAGATTTACAGCGCATGCTGCTTCAGCATTTAAATAGGCGACAATAAATGATACAGCTTTGGTCACAACCTATACAGAATAAAATAAATCCTCTAAAGATTTTGATGTTTTTATGATGAATACCCTACGCAATACACAGTATTTTGAATAACTTTGCACTTGACTAGTTATTCTTAGTAATTGCATGCAAAAAACGGCTTTAATCATATTAGATGGATGGGGAATAGCTCCTAAAAGTAGTAGTAATGCTATTTCTCAAGCGAATACCCCGTTTATGGATTATCTACTAGCGGAATATCCGAATTCGCAACTTATTACCTCTGGGGAAGATGTAGGTTTACCAGTAGGACAAATGGGAAATTCGGAAGTTGGCCATCTTAATTTAGGAGCTGGAAGAATAGTTTGGCAAGAGTTGGCAAACATCAACAAAGCGGTACGAGAAAGAACGCTGGATCAACAGCCCGTACTGTTAGAAGCATTTAAAAATGCAAAACAAAATAATGTTGCACTGCATTTGATGGGACTCGTTTCTGATGGCGGTGTTCACTCTCATATTAATCACCTCAAGCATCTTTGTACTCTGGCTAATGAACATGGGTTGAAAAATGTTTTTATCCATGCTTTCACAGATGGAAGAGATACAGATCCAAAAGGCGGATTACAATATTTAAGTGAATTACAATCTCATCTTGATACAACTACTGGAAAAATAGCAAGCATCACCGGTCGCTACTATGCGATGGACCGTGACAAAAGATGGGAGCGAATAAAAATTGCTTACGATGCTTTAGTCCATGGAAAAGGAAATCCACAGCTTGATTGGAAGGCAGGCATTCTTGCTTCCTATGATGAAAATATTACGGATGAATTTATTCAACCTATCATTATTATCGATTCGAATAACGATGCTATTGGAAGTCTAAAAAATAATGATGTTGTAATTTGTTTTAATTTCCGTACCGACCGATGCAGAGAGATTACGCAAGTACTTACGCAAATGGATCTATCGGAATTTTCGATGAAAAAAATTCCACTATATTATGTTACCATGACTCGATACGATGATTCTTATCAGGACATACATGTTATTTATGAGAAAGACAACCTAACGAAGACACTTGGTGAAATTTTAGAAGCGAATCATCGTACTCAATTACGAATTGCTGAGACAGAAAAATATCCACACGTTACCTTTTTCTTCAATGGAGGGAGAGAAAAAGCCTTTCAAGGTGAACAACGTATTATGGCACCATCACCAAAAGTAGCTACATACGATTTACAGCCCGAGATGAGTGCGAATCAAGTTACTCAAGAAGTGATAAAAGTTATTCAAGAAAACAAAACCGACTTTATTTGTTTAAACTATGCGAATGCTGATATGGTTGGACATACTGGAAATTTCAAATCCGCCATCAAAGCTGTAGAAACGGTTGATTCATGTTTGAGTGAAGTAGTAAAAATCGGATTAGAAAAAGAATATATTTTCATCATTATTGCGGATCATGGCAATGCTGACAAAATGATAAATGCAGATGGAACGCCCAATACGGCGCATACTACCAATCCTGTTCCTTGCGTTTTAGTGTCAAGCGATAAAAATAAAAAAATAAAAAATGGTCGACTAGCAGATATCGCACCAACGATATTAGACTTGATGGGCATTACACCGCCTGTAGAAATGACCGGAAAAATTTTGACTCATTCTTAAAAGATTTAGAGAGAACATGCGAGATAAATTATTTATTATTTCACTTTTTTTGGTACTTTCAACGGGAGTACAAGCGCAATCAAGGTGGGGAATTTTTGCTGGAGGTGGAACCACTTGGTATTATGGCGATATGAACGATCGACTTTTAACTCACAAAAAATTATTTTCACACTATTGGAAAGCAGGTCTACTTTACAAGGCTAGTCAACGAGTATATATTACAGGATCTTACGCTTCAGCAAAAGTAGTTGGAGCTGATTCCTTAGCCATTCAAGATTTTAATTTACAAAGAAATTTACATTTTAGAAATGATATATGGCATACCTCCCTTCAAGTCGAATATCGACTTTTAGGATATAAAGATGGGCGCACTAGAAAAGTAACGCCCTATTTAGTCGGAGGCATTTCATATTTTCATCATCATCCTGTTGCTATACTCAATGGCAAAGAAATCGAACTTCGACCTTTGGGTACTGAAGGTCAAAATATTCAAAACGGAGGTTATGATTCTCCATACAAAGAATATAATTTTTCTTTTCCCTATGGCATTGGTGTCGAATTCAAATTAACGAATGCTTTTGCATTACGATTAGAATTAATAAATCATTATACACTTACAGATCATTTCGATGACCTCAGTGATGGTTATGCAGATTCGACTGCATTAGCTGGAACTCCTTTAGGCGCATTAGCTGTTATCATGGCTAGTAATCTCGAAAATGGATATCCGAACAAAGGATTTGGCAGAGGAAATCCAAAGAATAATGACACCTATGTATTTGCTGGCCTCTCACTCCTATATTCACCATTCAACGATAAAGATTCAGGAAAAAGCGGAAATAAAAGTGGGAATAAGAAAAACGGAAAAAGAAAAAAGAAAAAAGCGAGTTGCCCTGCTTTTAACTAAAAGCAAAGTAGACTTCTTCTTAGTACGATAAAGATTGGATTTAAATAGTGTATTACAGAGAATACTAGATCAGCCGCAGTCGCGTCGGCTCGAAAAACTATTGCTTAAAAGTGAATGTAAGCGCATTCACATTGAAGGATTATCAGGTTCTTCAGATGCATTACTCTTAGCAGCTTTCTTTAAAGAGCATCGACATCCTGCATTATTCATCTTTGGAGACAGAGAAGAAGCCGCCTATTTTCAAAATGATTTAGAAAATATTCTAGGAGTGGGAAGAGCGGTGTTATATCCATCCTCCTACAAGAAGCCGTATCAAATCGATCTCCCTGACAATGGCAATATTTTACAACGAGCTGAAGTATTAACTCGCATCAACAAAACAAGAGATCATTTTATTATTGTTACTGATGCTGAGGCGGCTTTAGAAAGAGTCATCACGAAAAAAACATTGGAACGAAATACGCTTGATATTAAAGTAGGCGAAAAGTTCACGTTTGATTTTCTAATGGAGTTTCTTCAAGAAAATACATTTGAGCGAATTGATTTCGTTTTTGAGCCGGGCCAATATTCTATTCGAGGTGGAATTATGGATATCTATTCATTTGCGCATGAACTCCCTTTTAGAATAGAATTAAATGGTGATAAAATCGAATCCATCAGAAGCTTTGATCCTTCCACACAACTGAGTGAGCAAAGCATGGGATTTGTTACTTTGATTCCCAATATTCAATCAGGACTTATCACGGAAGAGCACGAATCGTTCTTTGATTTTCTCCCCGACAATACCATTTTTTACACGAAAGATCTCCACTATTCACTGACCTCTATTCAAGCATCCATGGAGGTGGTCACAGCAAAATATGGTGTTGAAATTAAGATTGATGATGAGCAGGCAGTAAGAAAAGTAAATGACTTATTCGACACTCCTGAAGTGTTTAAAGAGAAATTAGAAAAACATATCATAGTTGAACTTGGGAATAAACCATACTATCAACCTGAAGAGCTAATCACTTATTCGACGAAGCCGCAACCTCATTTTAACAAAAATTTTGGTTTGCTGTTAGATGATCTTTTCTCAAATCAGAAAAAAGCATATACTAATTTCCTGTTCTCCGAATCTGCAAAACAATCTGAAAGATTATATTCCATCTTCGAAGATCTTCCAAAATCAGAAGAAAACAAAGGAGTAGAATTAAAATTTCACACGATTCATACTGCCTTACATCAGGGATTCATTCATGATGACTTAAAAATAATTTGCTATACGGATCATCAAATTTTCAATCGATACCATCGTTTTCGTCTAAAAAAGAATTACAGTAAAAGTGAAGCCATCACATTAAAAGAATTATACAGCCTCAAACCAGGAGACTTTATCACTCATATCGATCATGGAGTTGGACGTTTTGCAGGACTCGAGACCATCGATGCTAATGGCAAACAGCAGGAAGCGATTCGATTAGTTTATAGAGACAATGATATTCTTTATATCAGTATACATTCATTACACCGAATCGCTCGGTATTCCAGTAAAGACGGAGAAGCGCCTTCTCTCAATAAACTAGGAAGTACAGCATGGTCAACCTTAAAACAAAAGACCAAAAAGAAAGTAAAAGATATTGCTAAAGAACTTATAGCGCTTTATGCAAAACGTAGAGCACAAAAAGGTTTTGCCTTTACCAAAGATTCCTATTTGCAAACAGAATTAGAAGTTTCTTTCATGTATGAAGATACTCCAGATCAAAGTAAATCAACGAATGACGTAAAGCGAGACATGGAAAAAGATTTTCCGATGGATCGATTAATTTGCGGAGACGTAGGCTTTGGAAAAACAGAAATTGCTATTCGTGCCGCATTCAAAGCCATTTGTGACGGGAAGCAAGTAGCCATCTTAGTTCCTACTACCATTTTGGCTTTACAACATTTTAGAACATTTTCCGAAAGACTTAAAGAATTTCCTTGCACCATCGATTATTTAAATCGCTTTAAAAGTACGATGCAACAAACGAATACATTGAAAAGATTAGCCGAAGGAAAAATTGATATTATCATTGGCACGCATCGAATTCTAAGTAAAGATGTTATTTTCAAAGACCTTGGATTAATGATTATCGATGAAGAACAAAAATTTGGAGTAGCGGCAAAAGAAAAATTAAAATCAATTCGTGTAAATGTAGATACACTTACACTAACGGCGACACCAATACCCAGAACACTTCAATTTTCATTGATGGGCGCTCGTGATTTAAGCATAATCAATACACCTCCTCCCAATCGACATCCAGTCACTACGGAGGTACATGTATTTAATGAACACCTTATTAAAGAAGCCATCAACCTAGAAATATCAAGAGGGGGTCAAGTGTTCTTTGTACATAATCGCGTTCAAGACATTCACGATATTGAAACGATGATCCGTAGGCTTTGTCCTGATGTAAAAACCAGTGTTGGACATGGGCAGATGGATGGAAGTAAACTAGAAGAAGTATTAGTTAATTTTATTGAAGGAGATTCCGATGTACTCATAGCAACTACGATCATTGAATCGGGATTAGACATCAGCAATGCCAATACCATCATCATCAACAATGCCCATTACTTTGGATTAAGTGATTTACATCAAATGCGTGGGCGCGTAGGCAGATCAAATAAAAAAGCTTTTTGTTATTTATTAGCTCCTCCCCTAACCGTACTTACTTCGGAAGCGAGACAACGACTTAAAGCAATTGAAGAACATGCTGATTTAGGTAGCGGTTTCAATGTAGCAATGAAAGATTTAGATATTCGTGGAGCTGGAAATATGTTGGGTGGCGAACAAAGCGGATTCATATCAGACATTGGATTTGAGATGTACCATAAAATATTAGACGAGGCCATTCAAGAATTAAAAGAATCAGACTTTAAGGATTTATTTCCTCATGAGGAAAATCAAACATTTGTAAGAGATTGTCAGATTGATTCTGATATGGAAATGCGAATTCCCGAAGAGTACATTCAAAATATTGCCGAACGATTGCATCTATATAAAGAATTAGATGAAATTGAAACCGAAGAAAAATTAATTCAATTTGCCGAACAATTAAAAGATCGATTTGGACCAGTACCACAACAAGTTTTTGTTTTAATGGACACTATTCGACTACGTTGGCAAGCAAAAAAATTAGGATTTGAAAAAATTCTATTAAAGAACAGAACATTAAAAGCCTATTTTATTTCCAATCAAAAGTCGGCTTATTTCCAAAGTCCATTATTTTCTTCCATTTTAAAATTCGTTCAATTACATCCACGTGCTTGTAAAATGAAAGAAGACAAGGGAAAATTAAGTTTGACGCTCGTAAATATTGGAAGCGTAAAAGAAGCCATTCGACTATTGGATCGAATGATGGAAAAAGAGCTTCTACCATCAAATTAAATCCAAAGGTTTCACGCTCTCCAACTTCTCGCATTTCCCGTTCCGGCCATCTTCTATTTAAAACAGGTCGCTTTCCATTGAAATCGCCATTTCCTAATACTCGGTGAATCCTACCGATTACTAGAAAACAGAGCATATTACACAAAAAGAGACTTAACGAATAAGTATTATCAATTCATTTGAGTTAAAATAAAAAACCAATCAGATGAAAAACAAATTTCAATTGATGATTATGATCTCATTGATCATTACATCACATTATGCCAACGCACAATGGGGACTTTCTGGGAATGCAGGGACTACTAGTTCTGATTTTTTAGGAACCACCGATTCGCAATCATTGCGATTTAAAACGAACGGCACTCAAAGGATGGTCATAGATCCATCGGGTCGATTAGGGTTAGGATTGAATACTCCCGCTTATCGGTTTGATGTCAAATCTACGACTCATGCCAGAACCATCAATTCCAACAACTTTTATTCTTCCACTTCATCTACCTATGGATGTTTTTCAGTTGCGGATAACTCCGGAACAGGAAGTGCTATAGGAATGTATGGATATGGATCTGGCTTAGGCGGCACTAATTACGGTATTTACGGATCATCGGTGGAAGGTTCTACCAATTATGGAGTTTATGGAACTTCTACTTCCTCTGCAAGTTCCCCCACTGGGATTGGAACATATGGAATCTCGATTGGTAGTGGAACGGCAAATTATGGGTTATCAGGAAGTGCAGTTGGTGCAACAACTAACTACGGAGTTTATGGAACTGCTGTCGGAGGAACCACCAATTGGGCTGGATACTTTTTACAAAACACCTTTATGGGTGGTGCAGTAGGTGTAGGTACAACAACCATTGCGGATTGTAAATTTAGTGTACAGCAAACGGGTACTACATTAGCAACAGCGAAATTTCTAAACACCAGCAAAGGTCCAAATATAAGTTGGGTTCACTTTGGAACTACCGGCGATTGGTACATCCGATCTGCAGCAAACACAGGCACTATTGTATTACAAGACCAAAATGCCTCCGCGAAAGTTTGCATTGGTGGAACACAAGCAGCTACAGGATACAAATTATCAGTAACAGGCAAAATTATTTGTGAAGAATTAAAAGTACTTCTCACTGCCAACTGGCCTGACTATGTTTTCGAAAGTGAGTATCATTTGATGCCTCTGAATCAACTTGAAAATTATATCAGTGAAAACAAACATTTACCAGGCGTTCCTTCTGCTACTGAAATGGAAGAGAAAGGCGGCATGGAAGTCGGCGAAATGCAAACTCTTCTCGTAAAAAAATTGGAAGAGGCTAATTTATACATCCTCCAACTCAACTCAAGACTTGAAGAACTAGAAGCCAAATTGAAATAAGTAATTGTGTTCTTAACCACTCTAAAAATTAAACACAATGAAAAAGAAATTAATAACTCGAATACGAAAGTTGATAAGTCTAGCTATACTATTAGCAGTTGGAAATATCACCATTGCTCAAAAGAGCGAACAAACATTCTTTGAACAAGTAGCTAAACCTATTTCAACAAAGGGCTGGATAGACTTTAAAGAAAGCAATTCGCTTAATCCACAAACTTTGTTTTTAGATTATCCAGAAATGTTTGGATTAACAGCACTTGACCACATGGAACAGTTCCGAATGAAAACGGATGAAATTGGGTATACCCACTTTCGATTTCAGCAATATCATAAGGGTTTAAAAATTATAGGTGCGGAGACTATACTTCACTATAATGGGACCTATTTAAAAAGCATGAATGGGCACATAGCGGAGAAAATTAAAATTAATTCTGATCCGAAAGTTTCAGCAGAAATTGCATTTTTAACAGCTAAGAATGCAATCAATGCAGAATCTTTCATTTGGGAAATGGAAACGGAGGCTACATCATTAAAAGAATTGATAAAAGATAAAATTGATCTTCAGAAACCAAAAGGAGAACTTGTCATTTGCAGAAAAGATTGGAATGGAACTTTTACCAATGAAAATTTAGCATTAGCTTATGTCTTTCGAATGATTGCACTTCCAATGTATGAATCAAAAGAAGTTTATATAGACGCCGCTTCTGGAGAAATCATTGTTCAGATTCCATTAACTACCAATTGCAACAACAATACAGGGAATACAACTTGGTATGGATCTAAAAACTTCAATGCTGGGTTTTACGGATTCCCAAACAATGCTTGGTTACTTGAGTCGCATTGTCCTGGTGAAGCTACCATGCGCTCGCTAAGAGGAGATCCTATAATTTTGTACAATTATGGAGATGCAGATGGCATTTGGACAGATGCAGATGGTGTTAATGGCTACAACCAACGTGCTGGAGTAACAACATACTTTGGCCTACACAAATCATATGATTATTTTAGAAACTCGCATTCGCATTTTAGTTATGATGGTAGCAACAGTCAACTCGATGCCTTCAGCGAAATCACTGGAGGTTCGTGGTTACCAAGCGCAGAAAATGCGAGCTGGAATACCATTACCCATCATTTTAGTTTTGGTGCAGGCACTACCAATAGTGCTACTGACGATTGGAATACATTAGACATTGTCGGACATGAATACACACATGGGGTTCATCAATTTAATATTGGTAATAATTATAATGCAGAGCCAGGAGCATTAGATGAATCATTTGCTGATATTTTTGGGGAAATCATTGAAGCATTTGCAAAAGTAACTACACTTCCTGATTGGACGATGGGAACTGATAGGGGGGCTCCAATTCGCAACTTAGCAAACCCAAATGCAAATTTTCAGCCTGATACTTATATGGGAACCTTTTGGCAACCTACTTCTGACCCATTCGACAATGCAGGCGTACATACAAACAGCGGAGTTCAAAATCACTGGTTCTATCTTTTGGTTATGGGAGGATCGGGAACCAACGATAATGGAGAGGTTTATAATGTAGCTGGCATAGGACTAAGTAATGCGCGCGATATTACCTTTCGCAATATGGATAATTACTTAACTACGGCATCTGGATATATTGATGCTAGAGAGGGTTCCTTGAGAGCAGCTGAAGACTTGTTTGGATGGTGTTCCCTCCATATGTTACAGGTTGGCAAAGCTTGGTATGCAGTAGGCGTTGCTACAGCGGATCCTGATTGGAATAAAGTGGTAAGCTGCGGCAATCTAGTAAATGGAACCTTTTACAGAGGAATAAATTCATTGTCGACAGATAATAGTTGTACAACAACTTTGCTTGCGAATCAATCGGCAGCGTTTACCTCTGGTCCGGCTGGGATAACCCTTACCCCTGGATTTACAGCGGTACAAAGCAGTGCGTTTTCTGCCCTTATCGATGTATGCAACGAAGCAGCATATAATCGAAGCACTCAGCCAACGGCATCAAATGCGACTAAAGGAATCTCAACAGAACAAAAAGAATCAATCAAAATCGATAGAATTTATCCGAATCCTGCGACTGACTTGATAAATATCAACTTTCAAAGTCAACAGCCTATAGCAGCAACTACTTTTCAGGTAAGCGATATTTCTGGTAGATCCGTTCAATTGACTCCCACCAACTTTTCAGAAGAAGGAGAATACAAAATTGTGACGCTTAATATACAATCCTTATCGGCGGGTATGTATGTACTTAAGCTTACGAGTGCCGACGGTAATGCGATCTCAAAATTCATCGTTAGTCATTAATTCCATTTAACCTAAGAAGGTCTATTCTAAAAAAATAGACCTTCTTCTTTGGAAGCTTTTAAAATAAATGATTCAATAAAGAGCTGAAGCTTATTATCGTCCATTTCTTTTATATTTGATACATCAATACTTTACACCATGAATAAAAGCGTACTACTTAAAATTGCATTGCTTTTTCATTTTCTTCATGTCCAAACTTCTGCGTTTTCACAGGCAGTGAACTGGAATGATTCATTACAAACTATATTATCATCAAAAATAAATGATAGCTCTAAAGTAGCAGAACTTGGAAAAATAATAATATATCTCGTCACAAATTCTAAACCTGAATCAAAGGTTTTTCTGAAATCAATGGAAGATATTGCTTCGAAAAGTAAAAATCCTAATTTACTCGCCGAACTTTACTATTCAAAGGCTGTTGTTTGGAATATTTCTGTTCCAATTGAAACGATTTATGGATATATTGACAGCTGTCTATTGTATGCAAAGGAGGCTAAAAATCTCCAATTTCAAATTCGCTCTTTTCGAATGAAAGGTCAATATTTAGAGAAAACAGGGCAATTCGAAGAATCAAATATTCTACTAGAAAAAGCACTGGCTTTATGTAAAAATATAAATATCCCTTTTGAAACTTACAGAACCTATTTAGCTTTATCCGTTCTAAATGAAAAGCAACTAAATTTCAAAAGCTCTATCGATTATGCATTGCATGCTGCGGAAATAGCCGATAAAAACAGCATGACTTCAACAATAAGTTCGGTTTATTTAAGAATAGCCAGAGGTTATCAAAGAATAGGGGATAATGAAAATGCATTGATTTACTACAATAAAACGGAAGCTTTTGGTTTAAAACATCAACTCAGTATTTTATCAGAACTCTACTCTAGCCTTGGAAATTTTTATCAAACGAATAAAATACATGACAAAGCCTTTGTAGCCTATTTTAAATGTGACTCAATAATGAAAGAAAATAAACAGTTTACTGAGGCTATTTCCGTTTATTCCAATTTAGCAACTCTTTTTACATTAAATGGGGAATTAGATACAGCCCGACATTACTTCGAAAAAAGTATTCAGTTTGCGGAGGAAAAATATTATCGTTATTTAGGCAGAATTTATTTAAATTATTCATCTTTTCTACTCAAAAAAAAGGAATATGAATTAGCCTTAACATACGCAGAGAAAGCTATTGTAGAAATAAAAAATAAAAATGATAAAGAAGCTTTATCTGAAGCCATGCAAGCCAAAGCAGAAGCACTTGTTAATTTAAAACAACTTGACCAAGCGATCTCGGAATATCAAAGTTCTCTTTCCGTAAAAGATAGTATCAATGAAATTGTAAAAAACGAATCACTTGGAGAATTACTTACAAAATACGAAACAAAAAAAAAGGAAAATGAAATCACTAAGTTAAATAGTGATAAACAAATTCAAAAGCTTCAGTTAGAAAAACAAAAAGCAGAGATTCTAGGGAATTTACATTTAGCAAAACAAAAGCAACAAGAAATCGATTTATTGAATCAAAAGCAATTAATTCAAGAATTAAAATTAAGTCAACAAAAAGAAGCACTAGCGCTCAAAGAGCTTGAAACAGAAGCTAAGGATCGAAAAATCAAAATTGTTGATCAAGAAAAGTTACTAGCTGAAAAAGAAATCGTTCAACAAAAATTTTCTAAAAATATAATGCTTTTCGGATTTGTTATCTTACTCTTATTCATCATTCTTGGATTCAATATTTATCGAATTAGTACCCATCGAAAAAACGACAAAGAAAAATATCAGCTCCAAAATCAACTCATTCAAATGAAACTGGAAGCACTCCGATCACAAATGAATCCGCATTTTATTTTTAATGCTCTTAATTCGATAAATCGCTATATCATTCGAAACAATAAAGAAACGGCAAGCGAATACCTTATTAAATTTTCTAAACTCATTCGTTCCATACTAGAAAACTCTAAATTAAAAGTTATTCCTTTAGAAAAAGAAATTGAAGCCATCCAGCTTTATGTTGAACTTGAACTTCTTCGCTTTGATAATAAGTTTGACTTTCAAGTTCGAATTGATGATTCCATTAATACAGAAACTTCTCAAATTCCTCCACTCATTTTACAACCCTTTGTTGAAAATGCTATTTGGCATGGTTTGATGAAGAAAAAAGGGAGAGGACAAATTACGATAGACATTAAAGCAAAAAATTCCGATATTCTATTTGTTGCCATTGAAGATAATGGTGTAGGAAGGGAATCGGCAAACGAACAAAATACGGTGCTTCATGAAAAAGGCAAATCCTTTGGAATGCAAATTACCGCTGATCGTATCAATGCGATAAACAAGAAGGAAAACAATATTAAAATTGTAGATTTATACGATTCTGAAAAGAAAGCGGCAGGAACCCGAGTAGAATTTGAATTGTCAACTCAAGCCGCTTAAAAAATTATGTTAAAAGCTATCCTTATTGATGATGAAACCAGCTGTACAGAAGTACTCAGCTGGCAAATTGAAACCTATTGCCCATCTATTTCAATTTTATGTGAATGCAACCATCCCGAGGAAGCCATCGAAAAAATAAAAGAACTGCACCCTGATGTTATCTTTCTAGATATTGAAATGCCAGGTATGAACGCTTTTGAAATGCTAGATCTCCTCAAGCCTTTTGATTTTGAAGTGATCTTCACTACAGCATACAATCAATTCGCCGTTCAGGCTTTCAAAGAAAATGCAATTGACTATTTATTGAAACCGATAGACAAAGGTGATTTGATTCTCGCCGTTGAAAAATTAAAAAACAAAGATAAAAGGTACTCCAACGAAAAGATTGAAATTTTATTAAGTCTCTTTAAGGATCAATTAAAAACCAATAAGAAAATTGCGCTCCCTACTCAAGACGGTATTTCTTTTATCAATGTTGATCAAATTATTAGGGTAGAAAGCGACAGCAACTATAGTTTTGTTCATTTAGTCACTGGTGAGAACATATGTATTACAAAAACGTTAAAGCAAATTGAAAGTTCGCTAGAAGCTCAACCATTTTATAGAGTTCATCAATCTCATTTAGTTAATCTGAACCACATTGAAAAATTTGTAAAGGATGGAGGAGGATATTTAGTGATGAGCGACAAATCAACTATTACAGTAGCTCGTCAACGCAAAGATGGATTTATGGAGTTATTTTCTAGATTATAAATAATTTAGAAATATACTTGTTTATAAAGCTTAAAACCAACACCACTTCTCTTTATAAAAATGACTTAGTTTAAAATTGCCTTTC
>JANOAX010000123.1:0-14377 GCA_031411335.1 Bacteroidota bacterium | reverse complement strand
GCTATTAATGAATAGGAAAGTGAATCACCATCAGGATCAATGACACCATGATTGTAATTGAAATTTTGTCCAATACATACAAAGGCAATGGGAATATTTGAAAAAGTAGGTGAGCTGTTACAAGGTGCAGTTAAATTATTCAAATTGGCTTCAACATAGATAGTAGAGTTTGAAGCACAAGGATTAGAAATGGTAGTGATACTACAATTTCTACAACAAACACTATAACTAAATACCCAATCGGTTTGTGCCGATGGTAAAGTAACTACCGCAATATAAGTCCATTTACGAATTCCTGTTGATGAACCTCCATTACAACTAGAGCTCGACGAAGCACAAGGAACTGTTATTTCTAAACCGTTCGATGAACCAGCAACTTTGTTTGCTGTTACATTGAGGTTTTTATTCCCATTCGCACTTTTATAGTTGATGGTAATGTTTCCGGGTTCTGCAACTCCACCACAGTCGCGGTAGAAGGTAACTTCAATTTCATATTGGTTACCACCTAAACATCGGTACTTAATGTCGGATCCAGCAGCGTGGGTCGCAAATACTTGATTTTGCAGACCTGCTAAGAGGAGAATGCTGACCAAAAGGTAGCTGAATTTGGAAATGAAATTCTTTGCGAATTGGGGATGTCTCATTGTTGATAAGGAGTTTTAGCCTTTTTTGCTCCCATATTATTCGTAAAGCAGGGTAACTTCGTTTCGTTTCCTGACTTTATTTTATAAAAATCTTACATATTGAAACTTTTATTCTTTTTCTCCGTTTGAAACCCGTTTTGTTGATTTTGTCTTTTTCTTTTTTTTTTGAGTTCTTTTTCTCGCCTTTTTTTCTTTTCTAATTGTTTTTTTGCAAGTATGCTTTTCTTTTTTTCAACTCTTTTTCATTTGTATTTAAAAGGTTGATAATTATTTTGTTTTTAGATGCGTTTCGGTCTCCTTTTAAGGCTTTTTTTACTCTCAAAAGCTTAATTTTGCAGCAAGTTCTCCAACCTTAAATTATTATCGTAATTTGAGGTCGACTAAAAATCTGATTATGATATTGTTAAGTTCCCCAATCGATTATCTTCCCATCGCAATGATGTTCGTTGTTGCAATTGGATTCGTGCTTTTCACCATGTTCGTTACTCATTTATTAGGTCCTAAACGCCTTTCAAAGGTGAAATTGGAAGCATTTGAGTGTGGAATTGAATCGCAAGGAAACTCGAGAATGCCTTTCTCTATTAAATATTTCCTCATCGCTATCCTTTTTGTGCTGTTTGATGTTGAGGTAATATTCATGTATCCTTGGGCGGTTAACTTTGCCGAATGGAGTAAAGTGAGTATGGCGGCATTTTATGAAATGTTCGTCTTTCTTGCCTTCTTAACCGTTGGATTAATTTATATCATCAGAAAAGGTGCCCTGAAGTGGGAATAGTTTAAATCGTTTAAATTTAAGTACTTATAAAATTAATATGGCAAAAGAAGGTGATCGTTTAGAAGGTTTTGAAGGGCCGGGCTTTCTCGCAACCTCTTTAGACAAAGCAGTAGGGATGGCACGTAAGAATTCAATTTGGCCTTTGCCTTTTGCAACTTCCTGCTGCGGGATTGAGTTCATGGCAACTATGGCTTCTACTTACGATTTAGGTCGATTTGGTGCGGAACGTTTGAGTTTTTCTCCTCGTCAAGCCGATTTGTTAATGGTGATGGGTACCATCGCTAAGAAGATGGGGCCCGTTTTACGTCAAGTGTACGAGCAAATGGCTGAACCTAAGTGGGTTATTGCAGTAGGTGCCTGTGCTTCAACCGGTGGAATTTTTGATACCTATAGTGTCCTTCAAGGCATCGATCGTATCATTCCAGTGGATGTTTATGTTCCAGGATGCCCACCTCGTCCAGAACAAATTTTAGATGGCGTAATGAAAATACAAGACCTTATTCAAAATGAATCTTTGCGTCGACGAAATTCTCCTGAATACCAAGATCTCTTAGCTTCCTACGGAATAGAATAATATGCCGACCCTAAATATTGAGTTATTAGAAAGTAAGTTGAAAGAAAATTTCAATGAAAATATCCTATCTTCTGATAAGGATGCCGATATGTTTACGATTGTGGTAACGAAAGAATCGTATCACGATGTGGTTCGTTTTTTAAAGGAAGATGCCTATTTCAATTTTCATTACCTCACTACCCTCTGTGGTTTGCATTACCCCGATAGCCCTTTTCCTTTTGGCTTGATGGTGCAATTGCATAATATGCCGGAGAATTCGAGAATTAGAATTAAAACATTTACTGGCGATAATGAACCAACATTTAAAACGCTCACCGATCTTTGGCCTGCTGCAAATTGGATGGAGCGGGAGACATATGATTTTTTTGGATTTAAATTTACAGGTCACCCTGATCTAAGACGAATCCTGAATATGGACTCTCTCGAAGGTTGGCCGATGAGAAAAGAATATCCTCTTGAAGATCCTTTCCGAAAAGATAAGGACGATAAAATGTTTGGACGTTAATAACGGAAAGGGCTAGCCGAATATTTAGTACTGCGAACAATGATGAAGAATCAACAAGTAACCAATCCGACAAATACTGCACTGCAGGAGAAGGATTATACGATCCTGAACTTAGGACCTACACATCCTGCTACTCATGGTATTTTTCAAAACGTAATGAAGATGGATGGTGAGCTTATCGTTTCTGCTGAACCTACCATCGGCTATATTCATCGTGCATTCGAAAAACTAGCCGAGCGCCGACCTTTTTATCAAATTACAACCATCACCGATCGAATGAATTATTGCTCATCACCTATTAACAATATGGGATGGCATATGACGGTTGAGAAGTTAGCCGGAATTGAAATTCCAAAGCGCGTTCAATATTTACGTGTCATCATCATGGAATTAGCACGTATCTCCGATCATATCATTTGTAACTCAGTAATTGGTGTGGACAGTGGAGCTATGACAGGCTTCTTGTACATCTTCCAATGGCGTGAGTTCATCTACGAAATTTATGAGGAGTTGTGCGGTGCGAGGTTAACGACTAACATCGGACGTATCGGCGGACTCGAACGCGATTTTAATGAGAAAGCCTGGGAGAAAATTCATTATTTCTTGAAGGAATTTCCAGCTGGATTAAAAGAGTTTGAAAATCTATTAGTGCGTAATCGCATATTTATGGATCGTACCATTAAGTGCGGACCCATCTCTGCTGAACGTGCAATGGCATATAGTTTTTCTGGTCCCAATTTAAGAGCTGCAGGAGTGGATTATGATGTGCGTGTGATGAATCCATATTCATCCTATGAAGAATTTAATTTCACCATTCCCATCGGCACCAACGGCGATACTTACGATCGTTTCATGGTGCGTCAACGTGAAATGTGGGAATCGTTGAGTATTATTCAGCAAGCCATTGATAAAGTAAATGCACTAGAAGATAAAACCAGTTTTCATGGTAATGTACCCGAGTTTTTCTTGCCTCCAAAAGAGGAAGTGTACAACAGCATGGAAGCATTAATATGGCATTTCAAGATTGTGATGGGCGAAACAACCATCCCTAAAGGAGAAGTGTATCATTGTGTAGAAGGTGGAAACGGAGAGTTAGGATTTTACCTCGTAAGCGATGGCGGAAGAACACCGTATCGTCTGCATTTCCGTCGACCTTGTTATATTTATTATCAAGCCTATCCCGAAATGGTGAAGGGTTCGATGTTGAGCGATGCCATCTTAACGATGAGCTCAATGAACGTTATTGCTGGCGAGTTGGACTCATAGAAAAAGTATTGAAATAATATTCTGAATTGATTGGATAATGAGTGGAAATAAAGAAATAAAATTTAGCGATGATGCATTGGCATTGGTGAGTAGAATCATCAGTCGTTACCCAGAAGGAAAACAAAAGTCTGCCCTTCTTCCCCTGTTGCATCTTGCACAAGCGGAATTTGATGGATGGTTGAGTCCTGCGGTGATGGATTATGTTGCTTCACTTTTAAATATTCAGTCGATTGAAGTGTATGAAGTAGCTTCTTTTTATTCGATGTTTAATTTGAGACCCGTGGGAAAATGTGTGGTGGAAGTTTGTCGAACCGGTCCTTGCTGGTTGATGGGCGCTGAAGATATTGTAAAGTACATGGAGAAAAAGTTAGGCGTGAAGGAAGGCGGTACCAGTGCAGATGGAATGTTTACCTTGAAAACAGTGGAGTGTTTAGCTTCTTGCGGCACCGCACCCATGATGCAAATTGGTGAAACATATCATGAGAATTTAACCCTGCAAAAAGTAGATGATATTCTCGATGGATGCAGAAGTAATGTAACCGAACCCATCGCTCATTGGAGAAAAAATAAAATTAAAGCTTGATCTTTTATTGATTAATTAAAAAATTTAAAAGAGAAATTATGGGAAGAAAACTTCTCACTGAACATATAAACGTACCGGGTATCCGAAATTTGGATACGTATCGTAAGCAAGGTGGATATGAAACTTTGAAGAAAGCCCTTGGCATGAAGCCAGAGGATATCGTGGAGGAAGTAAAGAAGTCGGGCTTACGTGGTCGTGGTGGTGCTGGATTCCCAACTGGAATGAAATGGGGTTTTTTAGCAAAGCCTGAAGGTGTTCCGCGTTATCTCGTGTGTAATGCCGATGAAAGCGAGCCCGGAACTTTTAAGGATCGTTATATGATGGAGTTTCTTCCACATCTTTTGATTGAAGGAATGGCTATCGGAAGTTTTGCATTGGGATGTCGCACTTCGTACATCTATATTCGCGGAGAGTTAATGTATGTGTTTCACATTTTACAAGACGCGATTGATGAAGCGTACGCTGCAGGATTATTAGGAAAAAATATTTTAGGTACTGGATTCGATTTTGATTTGCACGTACATTGTGGTGGTGGAGCTTATATCTGCGGTGAAGAAACTGCACTGATTGAATCATTAGAAGGGAAGCGTGGTAATCCAAGAATTAAACCTCCGTTCCCTGCCATCAAAGGCGTTTGGGGTTGTCCAACCGTAGTAAATAATGTAGAAAGCATTATGGCTGTTGTTCCTATCATCAGAGACGGCGGCGATGAATATGCTAAAATTGGAATTGGAAAAAGTACGGGAACGAAATTAATTTCTGCATGCGGTCATTTGAAAAAACCAGGTGTTTATGAAATTGATTTAGGTCTACCCGTCGAAGAATTTATTTATTCAGATGAATATTGTGGAGGAATTCGCAACGATAAAAAATTAAAAGCAGTGGTAGCTGGAGGTTCTTCAGTGCCTATTCTTCCTGCTGAATTGATTTTGAAAACAGCGAATGGCGAACCTCGCTTGATGAGTTATGAATCTTTAGCGGATGGTGGATTTGCTTCTGGTACCATGTTAGGTTCAGGCGGATTTATTGCCATGGATGAAGATACCAGCATCGTGAAAAATTTATATACGTTCACTCGTTTCTATCATCACGAAAGTTGCGGACAATGTAGTCCTTGTCGTGAAGGTACAGGATGGATGGAGAAACTGCTGCATAAAATTTTAGATGGACACGGGACCCTCCAAGATGTCGATTTACTCTGGGAGATTCAAGCTAAAATTGAAGGTAAAACGATTTGCCCATTGGGAGATGCAGCGGCTTGGCCGGTAGCTTCTGCTATTCGACATTTTAAAAGTGAATTTGAAGAGTATGTTCGTAAGCCCCAGAACATCAAAAAAGATCATCATTATTACAGGGTTAATAATATTAGTCCTGAACTAGTTTAAGAAAGGAATCATGCCGAAAGTAACAATCGATGGACATACAATTGAGGTAGCGGAAGGAACCACTATCCTCGAAGCAGCACGTATGATTGGTGGAGAAGTAGCACCGCCTGCCATGTGTTTTTATTCGAAATTGAAAACGAGTGGTGGATATTGTCGTACTTGTATCGTGAAGGTGACCAAAGGTTCTGAAAAGGATCCTCGACCTATGCCAAAGCCTGTTGCTTCTTGCCGTACTCCTGTAATGGATGGAATGGAAGTGCAAAATAAAACGGCTCCCGATTTAGTAGATGCGCGCGCCGGTGTGGTGGAGTTTTTGTTAATTAATCATCCGCTCGACTGTCCCATCTGCGATCAAGCCGGAGAATGTCATCTGCAAGATTTAAGTTATGAGCACGGACTTTCAAAATCACGTTATGATTTTAAACGTCGTGAGTTTGATAAAATAGATATCGGCCCCAATATAAAATTACACATGACGCGTTGCATCCTTTGCTATCGTTGTGTGAAAGTAGCCGAGCAAGTTTGTGATAGTCGTGCGCATGGTGTGTTGAATCGTGGTGATGTTTCTGAAATTTCAACACATATTGAAAAAGCATTGGACAGCGACTTCAGCGGAAATGTAATTGATGTTTGTCCGGTAGGTGCATTAACCGATCGTACTTTCCGATTTAAAAGTCGTGTTTGGTTTACGAAACCCGTTGACGCGCATCGCGATTGCAAAAAATGTTGCGGTCGTTCGGTGTTATATATGAATGGGCAAGAAGTATTGCGTGTTTCAGTTCGCAAAGATACTTGGGGTGAAGTGGAAAATACGCCCGAAGGAAATCCAGGTTGGCTCTGTAACGAATGTCGTTTCGAAAAGAAAAGTGCAAGCGACTGGACCATCGAAGGCGTTCGAAATATCGATCGCCATTCTGTGATATCGCAGAATAAATACTTGGAAGTAAAAAATCTGAAGATTGATGTTTCCAATCAAAAGTTGATTGGAGAAAAAGCACATAATTAATATTCCGTAACAAGAATTAATTCGTTACTCATTATATGGAATTTATCATAGTAAAATTTGTACTCGTAGTCGTTGTGTTCTTGGTTTCACTGGGAATAGCAGCATACAGTACGTACGCCGAACGAAAGATTGCAGCCTTTTTGCAAGATCGTGTGGGTCCCGATCGAGCAGGTCCATTCGGACTCTTGCAACCATTAGCCGATGGCGTGAAGATGTTCATGAAGGAAGAAATTATTCCGACGCATGCCGACAAAGGATTGTTTATTCTCGGTCCCTCCATCATGATGATGACTGCTTGCATGACCGGTGTTGTGATTCCGTGGGGAAGTACATTAATCATCAATGGCACAGAGTATCCTGTACAAATTACAGATCTCAACATCGGAATTCTTTACATCTTCGGTGTCGTGAGTATCGGTGTGTATGGAATTATGATTGGTGGATGGGCTTCTAATAATAAGTACTCATTGATGGGTGCAATTCGCGCATCTTCCCAAATGATCTCCTATGAGCTCGCGATGGGAATGGCCATTATCGCATTAGTGATGACGACGGGAACTTTAAGTATCGGTGAAATTGTAAAACAACAACAGGGCATGCATTGGAATGTGTTTGTGCAACCCTTAGGTTTTATCTTATTTATTGTTTGTGCATTTGCAGAATGTAATCGTACACCATTCGATCTTCCCGAATGTGAAACAGAATTAGTAGGAGGGTACCATACCGAATACAGTTCTATGAAATTGGGATTCTATCTTTTTGCAGAGTACATCAACATGTTTATTTCATCAGCCATCATCGCATCCTTATACTTTGGCGGATACAATTTCCCATTCATCGCTCAACTCGGATTACCACATAATGTACTTACGCTTCTCGGAACCCTTATCTTTTTCGGGAAGGTATTCTTCTTTATCTTCTTCTTCATGTGGGTGCGGTGGACACTTCCACGCTTCCGTTATGATCAGTTGATGCATGTAGGATGGAGAGTAATGATTCCATTGGCATTATTCAATATTCTCTTAACAGCGGTCATCGTGCTGTGGCAAAACGGACAATTCAATTAATTAAATTCTGAATGAATGCAACTTACCAATAGATCAGAAGTAGTCGTAAACAAGGAAATGACTTTCAAGGAGAGATTGTATTTTCCTGCCATCATAAGCGGATTAATCATCACCATGAAACATCTGTTTAAGAAACGAGCTACTATAAAATATCCAGAAGAAACAAGACCCGTTGCTCCAATTTACCGAGGCTTACATGTATTAAAACGTGATGAGCAAGGTCGTGAGAATTGCACCGCTTGCGGACTTTGTGCTGTAGCTTGCCCTGCCGAAGCCATCACGATGACAGCAGCAGAGCGAAAAAAGGGAGAAGAAAATTTATATCGCGAAGAAAAATATGCAGCCATATATGAGATTAATATGCTGCGTTGTATCTTCTGTGGATTGTGTGAGGAAGCTTGTCCGAAGGAAGCCATCTTCCTGACTGACAGGATTCTGCCATCTGGTTTGAATAGAGCTAATTTCATATTCGGAAAAGATAAGTTAGTAGAGGGAGTGAGTAACGACGCCCGAATAGATATCAGTAAAAGAACCAATGCGCATAGGACAGACTAAGATTCTTTTCTGATGCCAAAGAAAGTATTAATTTCGCCACCCGCTCAATAACGTACATGTTGAATCAAAATTTACCCTTCATGATTCTTGCAACCCTATCGGTGTTTAGCGCACTGATGGTGGTTTTATCGAGAAAGCCGGTACATAGTGTCTTGTACCTGATCTTTTGCTTCTTTACGATTGGAGGTCATTATTTATTACTGAATGCACAATTTCTTTTTGCAGTGCACATCATCGTGTATGCTGGTGCTATCATGGTACTGTTCTTATTTACGTTGATGTTCATCAATCTAAATAAGGAGTTAGAACCACATAAAACGAATTTAGTGAAAGCTGCTGCTACGATTGTCGCTGGAACTTTATTATTAGTCATGGTAAGTACAGTTACCGATACTGGAAATATATTACCTACTCAGGTTTCTCAAAACGAAGTAGGTACAGTTGCCGTGTTAGGAAAAAAATTATACGGCGATTACGTATTGCCATTTGAGTTAACGTCCATCTTATTGCTTGCTGCTATGGTAGGTGCTGTAATGATTGGAAAAAAGAATACTGAATCATAAAAATTACGACATGAATTCAATACTTAGTGTTGTTCCGATAGAGTACTACCTTGGCTTATCAGTCATCCTATTTACCATTGGTGTGATGGGCGTACTCTTTCGTCGTAATGCTATCATTGTATTTATGTGCATTGAATTAATGTTGAATGCTGTGAATTTATTGTTGACGGCTTTTTCAACACTTCACGGAGAAGCCGGCGGACAAGTAATGGTATTCTTTATCATGGCGGTGGCTGCAGCGGAAGTAGCGGTTGGACTTGCCATCTTAGTAATGATCTATAACAATCTACGTACAGTAGATATTAAAGAAATGAATAAATTGAAGTGGTAGTACTGACCACGTCACTAATATAAACGATGCATCAATTTATCTGGCTTATTCCAATTCTTCCTCTTGTAGGATTTATCCTCATCGGGATTCTGAACAAGCGATTGCCCATTCAATGGAGTGGAGGTATCGCTAGCGCAGCAGTATTTCTGTCGTTCTTAATTTCATTAGGAGTATTTAAAGAAGTGCAGATGGATAATTTTGTTCCAGAAAGAATTGTGCTCTTTAATTGGATCTCTGCTGGAAACTTAACTATTGATTTTGCATTTTTAATTGATCAACTTTCTGCCATCATGTTATTAGTGGTTACAGGCGTTGGATTTCTAATTCATATTTATTCGATCGGTTACATGCATCATGAAACGGATCATCCTCGATTCTTTTCTTACCTAAACTTGTTTATCTTCTTCATGCTTTTATTGGTGATGGGATCAAATTACATTGTGATGTTCGCAGGATGGGAAGGTGTAGGACTATGTTCTTATTTGTTAATTGGATTTTGGTTTAAGAATACCGAGTATAACAATGCTGCGAAAAAAGCTTTCATCATGAATCGTATTGGTGATTTAGGATTTTTGCTCGGCGTATTTTTAATTTTCATGACTTTCGGATCGGTTAGTTTTAAAGAAGTATTTGAAGGGGCAAAGCAATTTAGTAGCAATGATCCTACCATTACTGCCATTTGTATTTTGTTATTTATTGGTGCCATCGGAAAAAGCGCACAGCTTCCGTTGTATACTTGGTTACCCGATGCGATGGCAGGTCCTACTCCAGTTTCTGCATTGATCCACGCTGCGACCATGGTAACTGCTGGTATTTATATGGTAGTACGTTCAAATGTGTTGTTCGCGCTGTCTCCGTATGCTTCGGAAATTATTGCCATCGTAGGATTAGCTACCGCATTCTTTGCAGCCACTATCGGACTCAAACAAAATGATATTAAAAAAGTGTTGGCGTACTCTACGGTTAGTCAACTCGGATATATGTTTGTGGCACTAGGAGTAGGAGCGTACGATACGGCTTTATTTCACGTCATCACGCATGCATTTTTTAAAGCACTTCTTTTCTTAGGAGCAGGATCTGTAATTCATGCGATGAGCGGGGAACAAGATATTCGCCGCATGGGTGCATTGAAAGGAAAACTTCCCATTACACATCTTACATTCTTGATTGGTACTTTAGCCATTGCAGGTATTCCGCCTTTAGCTGGATTCTTTTCTAAAGATGAAATCTTAGCAGTAACTCATGGTTATTCATTACCCATGTTTGCATTGCTCTCCATAACTTCCGTACTAACGGCGGTGTATATGTTCCGTTTGTATTGGTTGGTGTTTTATGGAAATTTCAGAGGGACAGAACATCAAAAAACACATTTACATGAGTCGCCGTATAGCATGACGATTCCATTGATGGTATTAGCAGTGCTTTCAACAATTGGTGGGTTTATTGGAATGCCTGAAATATTCCATGCACCACACCTCTTAAAAGAATTTTTGCAACCCATTATTTGGAAATCGATAGCACATCATCCATCACATACTTTCGAGTATACAATGATTGCTGTTTCTATTGTCCTATTAATTATCATCATCTATGCCACGTATCATACTTATGTGAAGCGTGGACAATTACCTGAAGAGGATAAAGATCTTCCTGCAGGTATTCCTATGCTTTTAACCAACAAGTATTATGTAGATGAAATTTATAATACATTAATCACACGACCTCTTGATTATATGTCGGGATTCTTTAGTACGTATATTGAAAAAGGATTCATCGATAAAATCGTGAACGGAACCGGTCCGGCCTTGCAAGGATTAAGCGGAGTACTGCGCTTTGCACAAACCGGAAATATTGGCGGCTATGTATTCAGCATGGTGGTGGGTATCATTGCAATTCTATTATTAACTCTGATTGTATACTAAGGAGTATGTTAACACTGGTATTAATCTTCTTTCCATTACTCGCTGCGTTAGGAACTTTAATCTTGCCGCGCGATAATGCGAAAATGTATTCGTTCATCTCCTCACTCATTCAGTTGGGATTAACTGCATATGCCTTCACTTTATTTTTAACGCAAGGAGTCGATGTGCTTGCAGCCAATTACGAATGGGTTCCTGGGTTGGGAATTTCATTGCAGGTGGGGTTAGATGGAATTAGCATTCTCTTAGTGGCGCTCACCAATATTTTAATTCCTTTAATTATACTTTCTTCTTTCCGAAATAATTATTCTAATCCATCTGCCTTTTATGGTTTAATTCTTTTGATGCAATTTGCGTTAATAGGTGTATTTTCTGCATTGGATGGATTTTTATTTTATGTGTTCTGGGAGTTGGCATTGATTCCGATTTGGTTTATCTGTTTGATGTGGGGTGGAGAAGAACGCATTCGCATCACCTTAAAATTCTTTATCTATACATTAGCGGGGTCATTGCTGATGTTGCTCGGTTTGATCTTCGTTTATTTGCAAACTCCTGCACCGCACAGTTTTTCAATTGAGGCATTGTACCAAGCTTCCTTAACGGCAGAAATGCAAGGCTATATCTTCTGGTGTTTCTTCTTAGCATTCGCTATAAAAATTCCAGTATTTCCTTTTCATACATGGCAGCCCGATACCTATACTGATGCACCTGCTCAAGGGTCAATGTTGCTGTCGGGAATTATGTTGAAGATGGGTATCTATGGAATCATTCGTTGGATGCTTCCCATCTTGCCCTTAGGAATTGCTGAATGGGGAAATTGCGTCATGATTCTTTGTGCAATCAGTATTGTGTATGCTTCTGTAATTGCCATCTATCAAAAAGATTTTAAGCGACTCATAGCTTATTCTTCTATAGCTCACGTTGGATTAATTACTGCCGGTGTGTTCTCCTTAAGTATTCAAGGCTTGCAAGGAAGTGTGGTTCAAATGTTGGCGCATGGTATCAATGTAGTTGGATTGTTTTTTATCGCCGACATCATTCAACGCCGAATGAAAACTCGCCAAATGGATAGCTTAGGTGGATTGGCAAACAACTCTCCGTTGTTTTCCATTTTATTCATCATTGTGTTGTTGGGTTCTGTTGCTTTACCGCTTACCAATGGATTCGTCGGTGAATTTTTATTGTTGCTCGGTGTTTATTCTTACAATGCGTGGTTAGCTGCCATCTGCGGACTCACAGTAATTTTAGGTGCTGTGTATATGTTTAGAGCGTATCAAAAAGTGATGTTGGGTGAAGTGCATGAACGAAGTGTAGAATTTACGGGCTTAGCGAAAAGTGAAAAAATTGTATTAATCATAATTGCAGCGTTGATTATTGTTTGTGGAGTGTTTCCAAAACCAATTTTATCAATTGCTCAACCTGCACTCGAAGAAATAGTATTGAATTTGCAAGGCGTCAATTAATTATGAAGGCATTAATTATTATATCTATTCTTGGTGTTGTTGCAATGATGGCTGATGTGCTGCGTTATAAAAAGCTACTCGTTCCTATTATTGTCACCGGATTGTTTATTGCTCTCGCAACAGTTTGCATGGATTGGAATACCAATATTCGATATTTCAATGACATGGCTTATTTTAATAATTATGCCTTGGCATTTACAGGAGCCGTGATCTTTATTACCTTGCTATGGATGTTCATTGGACAAGAGTATTTTCAAGATTCGCATACAAAAGGGGAGCATGCCGCACTTATTTTATTTTGTTTGTCAGGTGCTATTGCGATGATTTCTTTTTCTGATTTAACTTTATTCTTTATCGGACTCGAAATTTTATCGATCTCATTATATGTTCTTGCGGCTTCAAATAAAAGTGATTTGCGTTCGAATGAAGCAGGCTTAAAATACTTCTTGATGGGTGCATTTGCAACTGGATTTTTGTTGTTTGGCATCGCACTGATTTATGGAGCAACCGCTACTTTTAATTTACAAGGAATCCATGATGCTTTAGCAAAAGGGGCCATTTCTCCTTTGATGGTCAAAACGGGTGTTTTATTAATCTTAGTTGGATTATTATTTAAAGTTTCTGCGGCACCTTTTCATTTCTGGGCGCCCGATGTTTACGAAGGGTCGCCAACGTTGGTGACGATGTTTATGGCAACCGTAGTAAAAACAGCTGCATTTGCTGCTTTTTATCGATTATTTTCCACTTGCTTTATTTCTTTGGCCGATACGTGGGTTCCTGTAGTAGCTGTATTATCAGCCATTACGATGCTTTTGGGAAATATAATGGCTGTATTTCAAACGAGTTTTAAACGTATGTTGGCTTACTCTTCAATTGCCCACGCTGGGTATATGATGATGGCGATTGCCACTATGAATAAAGTATCTGCAGGATCAATTTTTCTCTATGCCATTGCATATAGTATTGGAAGTTTAGGAGCTTTTGCTTGTTTGCATGCCATGAGTATTAATGGAGATGAAAGTATTTCTGGAATAAATGGTCTAGGTAAAAGACAACCTAAAGTGGCCATTTTTCTAAGTTTAATTATGTTTTCTTTAGCGGGAATTCCTCCTGTAGCTGGATTTTTTGCTAAATATTATCTCTTCTACGGAGCCTTGATAGGAGGTTATACTTGGCTGGTTCTCATAGCAGTTCTGTCTTCTTTAATTGGTGTTTATTATTATTTCAAAGTGATTTTTGCTTTGTTTAAAACGAATCCCATCGCAGATGAAGAACTGCCAATATTATTACCAAAACATTATATTTTACTCATTTTAACTGCGATTATTTCTTTGGGAATAGGTTTGTCACCTGCTTGGTTGCAAAGCTTAATTTCGTAGAGATATTTCCCTTTCTTTTCCTTACTTTTGTATCTTATATTCTTACTATAATTTATAATTACTTTCTATTGCTGATGAAGCAAAATAATTACGGATTTGTCCTAAAAGTTTGGCTCTTGGTCGTTTTGTGTACGACCATGACCTCTCTATCTCTTTTCGGTGATGTGTTTACTCCCAAAAAAGTAAATCCATCTTCACTAAACCCAGAGAATCCATTGATATTAATTTTGAATTTTACTTTGTCTAACTACAATGGATTTAATGTAAGTTGTGATGGAAGTACAGATGGTACTATTGATTTAACAGTTTCAAATGGTACCGGACCTTACGTTTATGTTTGGTCAACAGGTGCCATAACAGAA
>JANOAX010000122.1:0-2490 GCA_031411335.1 Bacteroidota bacterium | reverse complement strand
ACGATTATACAATTCCTTTTTTCATGGCTTATTCAGTGTTCAATAAAAAAGTCCATGGAATGTTCCATGGACTTTTTTAAATTTTGAATAGATAGCTTATTTCAATCCAAGCTTTGTTTTAACCATCGGCATTACATCATCCGAATCCTGAGCATACAACAAGGTGGGATTGAAATAAGCTGTCTATTCAAAATTTAAAAAAGTCCATGGAACATTCCATGGACTTTTTTATTGAACATAGATTAAGCTATGAAAAAAGGAATTGTATAATCGTCTATATTTCAGCAAATAATTTTTACTTTTGACTATGCTTAAACATCCTTCTGAAGCTTCTCGTCCACTCGGAATTTTTGATTCGGGAATTGGTGGCCTCACGGTTGCTAATGCCATCCATAAACTCATGCCCAATGAGTCGTTAATTTATTTTGGCGACACTGCCCATCTCCCCTATGGAGATAAGTCGCCAGAAGCCATTAAAAAGTGGTCGGTGGTGATTGCCGACTTCCTTATTAAGCACAACTGTAAAGCCATCGTGATTGCCTGTAATAGCATTTCTTCCGTTGCCTTTGACGAAGTGAAAAAGCATGTGGGTAAGAACGCCATTGTGATAAATGTAATTGATCCTGTAGTAAATTTTGTTTGCGATGAAACTTCATCAAAACATGTTGGAATTATTGGAACGAAAGCGACGGTAAAGTCGGATGTATACCCTAAAAAAATAGTTGCTAAATCAAAAAAAGTAACGGTCACTTCTTTAGCTACTCCCCTATTAGCTCCGATGATTGAAGAAGGATTTTTCAATAATAAAATTTCGAAAACCATCATCAACGATTACCTATCTCGAACCAAACTTAAGAAAATTGACAGTCTCATTTTAGGTTGTACACATTATCCGTTAATTCGCCCGGAGATTGAACAATACTATAAAGGTCGTATCACCATTTTTGATTCGGCAAGCATCGTTGCTCAGCATGTAAAAGATGTTTTAGAAAACAAAAATTTGCTAAATCCAAAGAAAGCAAAAAAACACCTCTTCTACATTTCTGATTACACGACTTCCTTTGAACAGAGCACCAAAATATTCTTTAAAGGAAAGATCAAGCTCGAGCAGAAAAATCTTTGGAAGTAATTCGATTAAATCATCAAAAACATAAGTCCGGCTACTAAAAATAGGACTAAAAATCCAACTATTAAATAAAAGAATCCAATACCGATTCCTTTAAAAATGGTTTTAGGGATGGATTGACCGTACACTTTTTTCAGTGAGATGAAATAATAAATAGGAATGTAATAACTTAAAATATCTGAATTTAATGGAGTCAACCAAGTGATTAAGTCTTGTATGGTGATGATTACAAAAGTGGCAGAATGCAAATGAAATGCAAAAATGAGATGATCAACAAAGAAAATTTTTCGTCGGATGTAGAACAGGTACAAGACAAATGCAAATACAGGCATCAGCGAAAAAAGCAGCCAAGGCAATTTATGCTTGTAGTAGTCTAATATTTTTTCTTTACCGGCTAATTGCGATTTAATAGCTTGACTAAAAAATATAGTATTGAAAAAAGTCTTTTTGATTTTAAAGGTATCCATCAATGCAGATGGATTGGTTATTCCTTGATCCAAATAGCGCTGAAGGGTATCGCGCTGTATCTTCACAGAACCAAATGACCAATAAAAATTTGCATTGTTAATTCCCGACTTCTTCTCTTCTCGGTCGAACTCTAGCGTCTCCGTGTTGAATGTATAAGTAGAATCTGTATTCAAATTCAATGTATCACTTTTCAAATTGCTTGTATCGGCAGTTGTAGATTGCATTTTACTTTTCGAAATCTTATCTTCTTTACTCCTTGAAAAACCGCCCACAATAAACATGATCACGGTTACAATTAAAAACATGCGCACTGGATGAAAATAGCGTGCTCTTTTACCATTGATATAATCCACGGTTAAAAATCCGGGCTTGAACAACAAAGGCACTAAACTTTTAATCACTTTAGAATCCAGATGTAGAAATTCCTCTACCAATTCTTTTACAAGTCCAAAAGCCGTTTCTTTTTTAGTATTGTTTAACTGGCCACAATTTGGACAGAAATTATCTGATTCAACCTGTAATGGAGTTTCACAATTTGAACAATGATTTGCCCGTACAATCTTCTTAAGGTTCATATCTCAAAATCAAATAACAGCCCGAACATAAAAAGAAAAGCCGGAATAATATCCCGGCTCTTCAAATTATTTATTAATTCTTAATAAAATTTAGATCTTCTATCTATGATCCCAGCTTTTTCGCGTAAAGCATTGTACGTTTCATACTGAGAACGATTTTGCAATTGCGAACTTAACTGTTGCTTCGCTTCAGCTGCTAAATCAGCCGGCTCTTTTACATCAGCGAATGAAACCACTTGCGCTACGAATACGCCACTGGCTCCTTTTATAGGAGGAGTTACTTGTCCGGCTTTAACATTCATTAAATAGCCAACCACAAAC
>JANOAX010000121.1:0-45886 GCA_031411335.1 Bacteroidota bacterium | reverse complement strand
GTGATGGATACGGAGCAGGTGCAGCGATTTTAGCTTGTATCCAACCTGTAAATACATCTACCAACAATACAGATTGTAATGATGCAGTTGCAGCAATCAACCCAGCAGCTCAAGAAATTTGTGACGGCGGAATTGATAATGATTGCGACGGATTAGCAGACGATGCAGATCCAAGTGTAATGGGTCAATCTACTTTCTACGCAGATAATGATGGTGATGGTTATGGAGCAGGTGCTGCTATTTTAGCATGTATTCAACCTGTAAACACATCTATCAACAACTTAGATTGTAACGATGGTAACATACTTATACATCCTGCAGCACAAGAAATTTGTGACGGTGGAATTGATAACGATTGTGATGGATTAGCAGATGATGCAGATCCTTCCGTTGTTGGTCAAGGTATTTACTTTGCAGATGTTGATGGTGATGGATTTGGAGCAGGTGCAGCGATTTTAGCATGTATCCAACCAGCGAACACATCTACCAACAATACAGATTGTAATGACGGCAACGCATCAGTATATCCAGGTGCAACAGAAGTTTGTAATGGCATTGATGATAATTGTGATGGATTAATCGATAATACGATTGTACCATCTTTAGGAACTATCAATGGACCCTTACAGCAATGTCTTCCGATTTCAAGTGGTTCTGCAACATTTAGTGTTGTAGCTGTACCAGGAGTCTCAATATATACGTGGACATTGCCAGCTGGATTAACAATTGTTTCAGGTCAAGGAACTACAACTTTAAATGTGAGTTGGACATCATCAGCTTCACATATTGGAATTGTTGGTCCAATTACGGTTACGCCTAATGATGCTTGTTTCTCTGGCACTCCTTCAACTGCTATAGTAGATATTAACTACACAGCACCTGTTCGTCCTCCAAGTATTTCTGGAGCGGCTAAGGTTTGTCCCGGAGATATAGTTGTTTATTCCATTGCGAATGTTGCACGTGCAAGTAGTTATTTGTGGACGGTTCCTGCAGGAGTAAATATTACAAGTGGTCAAGGCACCAATATTATCACCACAACCATTACCGGTGCCTTTGGAGGTGGAATTATAGAAGTAGTAGGCGTTAACGTTTGTGGCGCTAGTCCATCTAGAACGAAAACAATGAACTTTAATATTCCAGGTGTACCAAGTCCTATTTCAGGAATTACAACAGGACTATGTAGCGTAACAGGAAATGTGTTTAGTACAGCAGGAGCAACCGCAGCAACAAGTTATGTTTGGTCAACACCTCCTGGTGTAACAATAACAAGCGGACAAGGAACAAATACAATTACTGTTAATATTAATGGCAGTTTTACTTCAGGTTCTGTATTTGTAAGTGGGGTAAATGGATGTGGAACAGGATCGAGTCGTTCAGTAACCATTACTGGTAATCCAGGAATAGCTGGACTAATCTCAGGACCAACAACAGTTTGTCCTGGAGCAACGGGTAGAGTATATCAAGTGGCCACTGTAGGTGGTGCTAATTATTATACATGGACCGTGCCGCCCAGTGCAACGATTACCAATGGTCAAGGAACTAAAATTATTACAGTTGACTTCGGTCTTGCTCAAGCAAACAATCAAGTTGTTTCTATACGAACTGATAACGCATGTGGTCAAAGTGCTTTGAGATCATTGAGTGGGATTTCAATTAATAATATCTATTGTGGCCCTCGATTGGCGGGAGAAAATTCTTCAATCACACAAGTAAATGTATTCCCAAATCCGGCAACTGATTTAGTAACGATTCAGTTTAATGCTGAAAACGAAATCAACTACCGTTTACGCCTTACCGACATGTTAGGTCGTTTGATGTTTGTGGAAGAAGGAATGACAGCTATAGGCAAAAACACTCATCAATTAGGATTAGAACAATTGAGTGGTGGTGTCTACTTCGTCGAGATTCAAAGTGCAGAAGGATCACAATCTATACGTTTAATCGTTGAGTAAACCAGAATAGGCCGGAAGAGGAAACTCTTCTTCCGGCTTTTCACATAATTATCGCAAATCAATAATCTAAAAATACAATGAAAAACAAAAACTACACCTTACGGAATTTCCATTCGCAACCTGTAAATAGGAAGTTTTCCGGTCTGCTAAGAGTTTGTCTTTTGCTTCTGTTAACAGGGCTATGGAGCACGAACACGCTGGCACAAAATGTTGCCGTATCCGGAGCCAACGCTGGTAACGGATCTTATGCCACTTTACAAGCGGCCTTTGCTGCTATTAACGTAGCAGGAAACAATGGTTCAGGCGCTATCAGTGTTGTGATTTCAAACAATACTACGGAAACAGGAACTGCAACGCTCGACAATTTCACCTGGGCTTCCGTTACCGTAACGGCTTCGACTCCTGTGACTGTGCAAGGTAGCATAGTAGGTGCAATTGTAAAACTGAATGGAGCAGATAACGTTACTTTTGATGGAAGGATAACTGGCACAGGACGTAATATTACCATCCAAAATAACAGTAATACCACTGCAACAGCAGCTGTTTGGCTCGCCAGTGTGATTGCTGGTAATGGGGCAACAAATAACACCATTCGTAACTGTAATATTGCTTGTGGAGCACCACAAAATACAGGGACACTTACAACAATTGGTGTATATATTGGAGGTACAACGATAAGTATTACGGCAACTACCGGTTTAGACAATGATAATAATTCGATCATCGATAACGCAATTACAAAATGTCGATATGGAATTTCTACTAGGGGTCAATCGGCCACTAATTTAGGACAAAGCAACACCATTACTGATAATCTTATTGGACCAGCATCTTTTGGTGCCGATCAAATTGGTAAGGCCGGTATTCTTGCCATATTTGAAAATAACTGTACTATTTCTAGAAACGAAGTGCGCTTTGTGGGAGGAGATTTTGCAAATACAACATCAGGTGCTGATCGGTTTGGTATCGGACTTGGAACAGAATCGTGGTCTCAAAGTGCAACCACCAATACCACGAATACAAATTTTATTGTAAGCAGAAATATAATTCATGACATCATTGAGGAAAGAACTTTTTCTGCTTGTGGTATTGTACTGGCAACAACCAATGGAAATGCAGCTACAAATGATCTAATTTGTAGTAACATGATTTATAATGTAAAGGCAAACGGAACATCAGGTGATATGGCTGCAGGAATAGGAATCTCCGGTGGACATACTATTAATGTCGTACATAATTCTATCTATCTTTATGGTGATGTTGATCCCAATGCGGGAGCAAGCGCCACTACTAATTTTGGAGCAGGTATTCGTATTTCACAAACAACAGGTACAGCTTTCGCAAATTTAAATATTAAGAATAATGCAGTTCATGTTAACCTCAGCTCAAGTTCAACTGCAGCGAACAGGTATTATGCTATTTCTTGCCCAAATAATACAATGAGTTTTGGAACGGGTGGGCTAAATAATAATGATTATTATGTTAACCCATTAAACACGCAATGTGTATTAGGAGGTTTTGGAAATACATCATCTACTGCACATACTTCGCAGTTCCCTACCTTAGGTGGCTGGCAAGGAGTATTTACTCCAGCTCAAGATGCCAATTCTATTAGCGCAAATCCGAATTTTATCAGTCTTTCGAATTTACATTCTGATCTTGGTTCTACAAGTTTAAATAATATCGGAACTCCTATAGCAATATGCGCCATTGATTTTGACAACGATTCAAGAAGCGGAATTAATCCGGATATCGGCGCAGATGAATACACTCCTTTAGTATGTCTCGCAGCAGCAGGTGGAACGATCACTCCAGCAACGGTTAGTCGTTGTGCTGGTCAATCCTACACGATGTCTTCAGTAGGAGCAGATGTAGGTGCAGGCATTACTTACAATTGGGAAATTTCAGCTACCGGTGGTGGTGTTGGTTTTAGTAATGTAATAGGTGGAGTTGGTGCAAATACGGTTTCTTATACTACTAGTGCTCTTACTCCAGGAGTTTATTATTATCGTTTGCGCGTTGATTGTTCGAATGGCCCAGTAACTGGCTTTTCAAATGAATTAACGGTAACGGTAAATAGCAATCCAGTTGTTTCTGTGGATGTCCCATCTGCAAGCTATTGTAACCCGAATGGCTCACCCATAACAATTAATGCAAGTGGCGCATCTACATATGCGTGGTTACCTATAACAGGTTTAAATACTGCTTCAGGTGCAACGGTAATCTCCACTCCAACATCAACTGTTACCTATACAGTAACTGGTACCGATGGAAACGGATGTACAGCTACCGCGACTAGTGTAATCACGGTTCAAACAGGAGTAAGCATTTCTAGTGTAACAGCTACTCCACCTACTGTTTGTTCTGGTAGTAATTCACAGCTGCAAGTAAATGCTACTTCGCCTGGAGCTAATACCGCTGCAGGTACGATATATGCAGCGGGAACTGCATCTTTAGAGGCTATACCTAGTCCAATCTCTGTAACAGTTCCAACTACCGGTACCATTGATGATGGTTTTGAACCGGTAAATACTACCGGAAGTTTCATGTTCAATTATAATGGAACTAATTATGATAATTTCATTATCAGTACTAATGGTTATGTTGTTATGGGAGCTACAGGACCTGCACTTAATGGTATAGTTACCACTTTAACATCAACAATATTAAATGGCTTTAATGCAGTTATTGGATATGGACGAGATGGAAATATAAACGTAACCAATGGCGGAAGCATCAATCATGGTTTAGATGGTTCTGGCACTAAATATATATTTGAGTATTTTAATTTCGCTACTGCCACTGGTGGTGCTGAGAGTGCAACGCAATATGCTAATTTTCAAATTGTACTTTGGGGAAATGCAAGTACAACACCTGGAAGAATCGAATTAATCTATGGAACGAGTGTAGGTACCCCGGCAACAGCAGCTTGTTTGGGTTTGAGAGATGCTTCGGGAACTACTGCATTCAAAAATGCGTTAACAGGTTCAAGTACTGTGGCATCAACTACAGCAACTTTCCCGGTTGATCAAACTATGTATTCTTTCACAAGACAAACTTTCTCTTATTTGTGGAGTCCGTCAACTTTTATTGTTGGTCAAGAAACCGTTGCAAATCCATTGGCTACTGCAGTTACAGCAACAACCCCTTATTCAGTAGTTGCTACTTCAGGAAATGGATGTTCTACCTCCGGTAACGTTACAGTTACAGTTGAACCATTAGCTTGTACTGCTGCTATCGCAGGTCCTATCAATTGTGCTAGTACTAACTTCAACGTTACAGCAAATCATAGTGGTGGTGGTGCTCCATACAGTTATTCTTGGAACGACGGAGTAGGTGGTGTATATCCAAATTCGGCCAGCATCACAGCGAACTTGCCTGCAGGTGTTTATACATTAACTTGTACCGTGTCTGACGCATGTGGCGCCAATTGTACTTCCAGTGTTACAGTAACTGTAAATGCAAATCCAACTACGACGGTTGCTCCCAATACAGGTTTAATTTGTAATCCGGGCGGAACTGCAATTGCATTATCAGCGGGCGGTGCATTAACGTATGCATGGTCTCCTGCTAGTGGTTTATCAGCTGCAACCGGTAACAACGTATCCGCTAATCCATCTGCAAGCACATTATACACTGTAACAGGTACTGATGCCAACGGTTGTACTAGTACTGCTACAACAATGATTACTGTGAATTTAAAAGCATTTATTACTGCTTCAGCTACTCCCGGAACGGTGTGTTCAGGTGCTGCAAGTACTTTAACTGCTGTCTCTGGTACAACAGGCTCCGCGACCGTCGGAACTGTTACTACTTCCATTGGAGGAACTAATGGAAATCCTTATCGTTCAGGTAATGGAGCAGGGAATCAAATTCGCACTCAATTGTTGTATACTGTAGCAGAATTAAATGCTGCTGGAGTACAAGCCGGACCTTTATCAAGTATTGGCTTCACAACACAGACTTCTTCAACGGGCACGATAATTAATTTATCTATTGCATTGGGAAGCACCAACGTTACTGCTTTGACATCAACATTTGAAACTTCACCGGTTACATCTGTATTTACACAAGCAAGTTTTACCCCACTCTCTGCTGGGTTAAACAACCATATCTTTAATGCAGGCTCATTTATTTGGGATGGTGTTTCAAGCATTTTAGTGAATGTTTGCCAAACGAATTCGATTACAGGAACCGCAACGGTTTCTGCATTTACACCTGCGACGCTCTCTAATAATCATAGATCGACTCTTACAACTTCTTGTTCAGAGCTAACAGGTACTACAGTAACTACTAAGCCAATCGTTACCTTCGGTTGGACTTCGAACACAGGATTATTTACGTGGGGATGGGAACCAGGAAGTTTATCTGGTAATTCCGTTTCGGTGAACCCAATAAATACAACCACTTATACAGTAACAGCTACTTCAGCAGGTGGATGTACATCTACAAGTAATGTTACGGTAACTGCACTACCTAACGTTACTTATTACCAAGATGCCGATATGGATGCATATGGTAATCCTGGTATAAGTCAGGTTTCTTGTACCGGTGCGCCTATTGGTTATGTAACAAACAATACCGATTGTAACGATGGTAATGCTGCAGTAAATCCTGGCGCTACCGAGGTTTGTAATTCAATTGATGACGATTGCGATGGTACAATTGACGAAGGATTTGATGTCGATAATGACGGCTACACTTCTTGTAACGGTGATTGTGACGATAATAACAGTGCTGTTAATCCAGCTGCAAGTGAAATCTGTAATGGCATTGATGATAACTGTAACGGACTTACCGATGATAACGTTCCCGCCTTACCGAATGTTGGTGCTATTGGTGGAACTGCTGCTGCTTGTTTACCAGGCGTTGCTGGATCTACATCGTATAGCGTTGCTCCAGTAGTTGGCGCTACTACTTATGTATGGTCGGTTCCTGCTGGATTCACGATTGCTACTGGTCAAGGAACTACTTCAATAACGGTTTCTTGGACAGGAACGGCAATGCAAAGCGGAATCAGCGGCTCACTTTGTGTGTATGCTGCCGATGCATGTGTAAACACTGCTCCTAGTTGTGTAAGTATCGATTACCAAGTGGCAGCTCCTGTTACTCCTCCATCGATCTCTGGTCCTGGAAAAGTTTGTCCGGGTGATGTTGTTGTTTATTCTGTCGCTGCTGTAAACCGCGCTACATCTTATGCATGGACAGTTCCTGCAACCATGACCATTACTTCCGGTCAAGGTACTAATGTGATCAATGTTCAAGTGAATGCAGGATTCATTGGTGGTTCAGTTAATGTGGTAGCTTCTAACGTTTGTGGTACAAGCCCAACACGTTCGAAATCTTTAACTCAAAATCTCCCTGCTACACCAACCGCTATTCTAGGACAAAAAGAAGGATTGTGTAATACAACTGGTAATGCATTCTCTATTCCTGCCGTTGCAAATGCAACCAGCTATAACTGGGGTATTACCGGTGGAACTATTGTTACTGGTCAAGGTTCTAACGGCATCACTGTTGATGTTGCAACGTTGATTGGTAGCGGATCGATCACTGTACAAGCTATGAATGGTTGCGGAACTAGTTTAACACGTACACTTACGATCAAAGGTTCTCCTGCAAGACCAGAACCAATTACTGGAAATGTTTCAGTATGTGATAACACAACTGAACCTTATTCAGTGGCTACAGTAGCCGGTGCGGATGCGTATACTTGGGTAGTTTCTAGTGGTTCTGTTTCCAGTGGACAAGGAACGAAAAACATCACGATTGATTGGGCGGCACCTGCTGCAGGTCAAACGATGTCGGTTACTACTTCCAATGCATGCGGATCAAGTTTGTCACGTTCATTAACTGGAATTACAGTGAATAACTGTCCACGTTTCGGTATGAATGCGGATCAAGTGAATTTAAATGCATTCCCAAATCCTGCAACCGATCGCGCAACCATTCAGTTTACATCTGAAGACAATAGCGACTACCGTTTACGCATATCCGATGTTACAGGAAGAACATTATTCTTGGAAAATGGAACTGCCGCTGCAGGACTTAATTCCAAAGTTCTTTCTTTAGATGGATTCGCTACTGGAGTTTATAACGTATCTATTGAAATGAATAATGCTCAGCAACAGATTAAATTAATAGTTGAGTAATTAGTAATATTAAACACCAACTAACCCGTGAAGTGTATGCGAAGCATACTACTTCACGGGTTTTTTCTTTGGATGAATTTGCATAGAAAAAAATTAATTTATAGCAAGCCCAGAAGCGTGCTTGCTCTGCTTCTGGGTGCTTGCTCTGCTTCTGGGTAATTTACTAAAAACCCCCGAAGTGTATGCGTAGCATTCTACTTCGGGGGTTTTTTAATGGATGAAATTTTCTCTAATTAATAGTATTTTCGACTAATCCATATTATTTCACCAACCAACTCATATCTTTTTCATAACATGATGAGAAAATAAATTGGTAGAGGAAACCTTATTTTTTTAATCTTTTGTTAATATGGAATTTTATTTTTACTGGGAGCAGAAAGCTTTCTAATAATGATATTTTATTTTTTTCATGTTAATTTATTTTAACCATTGCATTTAATTATCCTCAACAACTTTTATTTTTTAGTAACCATTTTTAAAACCATGTTAAGGAAAAACTCTTTATTTCTTCAATCTTATAACAAAAACTTCAACTTAATTTTTTTTGGAGTTTAAATGATAAGGGAATCTTGCACTCCAGAAAAGACGTGGTCGGGACACCCGGGTGAATTGTGTTTTCTATAAAAAATTCTTAACAAAGTAAAACAAAAATTAAAACGTTAAAATGAAAAATTCATTTAGCCCTGTTCAAAGCAATTCCCTTTTAAATGTAAAAGCAAGGAAATTAAATATTTCTATGTATAAAAAGTATTCAGTTAAAGGTATTTTTAATTTGCTATTAATATTAATGTTTTCTGTTTTCGGATCACAGAGTTTTGGGCAAACAACTTTGGCTATTGGTGATATTTCTATTATTGGATTCAATTCAAATTCTCCTGATAATTTCGCTTTTGTGACTTGGGTGGGAATTGATAACAATACAATTATCAAATTTACCGATAATGGATTTTTATCGAGTGGATCTGCTACACTCGCTAGTAATGCAAGAGGAGGAGAGAACTTTGTAATTTGGAAGAATAATACAGGTTCTACTATTGCAGCAGGAACTGTTATCACAATTCAAGATAATTCAACATCTATTACAAATTTGGGAACCATAGTTTCGGGCAATTTATCTGGTATATCTAATGGTGGTGATAATATTTTTGCATATCAAGGTCCTGCTACATCTGGATCTAATCCTGATTATACAAGCAATGGCAATCCTACCACTTTTAATGGAACCATTCTATATGGAGTCTATTTTCAAGGTAGTAGTTCATTAGTTACTTGGCGTACATCTGGAACTGTAACATCAAATGATTCATATCTTCCTTCTCAATTGAATATTGCGAATGGAAATATTGTTTTAGCTTCCTCCGCTTCTCGTGGGCAATACACGGGATTAAGAAGTAACCAAACGACTTTGGCGGGATATAAAGCATTAGTGAATAATCCAGCGAACTGGACTACTGCCATTGGAGCGGGTATTATAACTTTAAACACTACTGGATTTACAACAGCTGCGGGTTCTATTTCTGGCGCAGCAACAGCATCCGCATTTACTACTACTTACGGAACCCCTTCTACTGCTCAAACATTTGCAATTTCAGCAACAGGTGTTACTTCTGATTTGATTGCAACTGCTACAACAGGATTTGAAGTATCAAACGATGGATTGAGTTATGGTCCTACAGCAACTTTTACTCAAACATCAGGAAGTGCTTCTGGAACTTTATCGATACGCTTTACTGCTACTGCCATCGTTAGTGGAACTTACAATAGTCAAAATATTGTTTTATCTGCAGGTGGTGCAGGATCCGTAAATATTACTACTGCAGCTAGTGGAAATATTGTTTCTCCTGCTGCATTAACGATTTCTGGAGTGAGTGGTGTTAATAAAGAGTATGATGGAAATAATTCAGCTACTCTTTCAGGCACTCCTGCTTACGTCGGTTTGGTGAATGGAGAATCTTTTTCGGTGACAGGAACACCTACTGCAACTTTCGCATCTATTTTTGTAGCAAATGGAATAAATATTTCTGTATTAGGATATACAAGTCCAAGTGCAAATTACATATTGTCACAACCAGCGAGTTTAGCTGCTAATATCACACAAAAACCATTAACTATTTCTGGATTAACGGCCGATAATAAAGTTGAAGATGGAAATACTACCGCTACACTAAGTGGAACTCCAGCTTTAGTGGGTGTAATTACTGCCGATTTAAGCGAAGTTTCAATTAGTGGAACATATACAGCAAATTTTGCAAGTGCTGCTGTCGCAAATAATATTCCGGTTACTGTAAGTGGATATTCATTAGCAGGATCAGTGGCTGGAAATTATTCTCTTACTCAACCCGCAGGACTTACAGCAAATATTACTTCCGCTGCATTGTTAAATCAAACCATTACTTTTAATCCTTTAGCTAACGTAACTTATGGTGATGCTGATTTTAATTTAACAGCTTCTGCATCTTCAGGGTTAACAGTAGGTTATGTAAGTTCGAATACGAATGTTGCAACTATTGTAGGAAATGTGGTAACTATAGTAGGAGCCGGAGTAACAACAATTACTGCTTCACAAGGTGGGAACGGAACCTATAATCCAGCACCTAACGTTGATCAAGTGTTAACCGTAAATCAAAAACAGTTAACAGTAGTTGGTGCTTCTGGTCAAAATAAAGTTTATGATGGAAATACAAACGCAGTTATACTTAACGCTTCGTTATCTGGAGTGATCGGTTTGGACGATGTTACGCTTTCTGGAGGTGGCTCTTTTGCAGATGCAAATGTTGCTAACGGAAAAATAATTACTACCAATTTGCAATTGGGTGGAGCGGAAGTCGCTAATTATTCTTTGCTACAACCTACTGGAATTACTGCTGATATTACCGCCCTTGGACTTACCATCATAGGAGTTGCAGCTAACAATAAAATCTTCGACTCTAATACGAATGCTACCTTAAGTGGAACAGCTACTTTAGTTGGAGTACTCTCAGTTGACGCAGCTAATGTTACTTTAGGAGGAACGCCAACAGCACAATTTGCTTCTTCTGCAATTGGAAATGGGATAGCCGTAACCGTTAGTGGTTATACTATCACTGGTTCTGCAATTGGAAATTATTCTTTATCGCAACCTGCCGGACTTGCCGCTAACATTACAGTGGCTCCAACTGTTTTAGGAGCCGGAGATATTGCAATCATTGGATATAATACAAGCGGATCGCCGGACAACATTGCCATATTAATATTGAAAGATTTAACAGAAGGGACAAAGTTCTATATCAATGATAATGAAGTTGCCACTGCTGGATCATCCACTTTTACAGATTTGAGTGAAGGAGAAGCCTCTTTCACTGTAAACGCAGGTCAAACTATTGTTGCAGGTACTGTAATCGTTTTACCATGGGGTGCTGCTGCAACTACAACAACACAGTATACCTATACTTCCACCACCGGAGCTGGACTCGGAAATAATAACGAAGAGATTTATATTTACAACGCCTCTTCAATTACTTCTACTACGGCTACTAGCTTTATTTATTTTGCAAAGATTGGTTCAAGTTCAAGTGCAATTCCTGCCGGACTTACATTAGGCACAACTGCTATCACACCTTCTGGATCTGCATTGCGTTACAGTACTACGGTTGCTCTTTATAATGCTTGCGTTCCTGCTTTATTGCAAGCTATTGGAAATACCTCTACCAATTGGAATACTACAGGGGCAACTACTATTGCTGCTAACGATTGGACATTTACGGTTCAACCTACATGTCCAAATTCAGTTTCATTAAGTGTAAGTGTTAATACAGGAAGTGAAAATGATTTAACAGTTATTACGGTTACTGCAACTACTTCTGCAACGGTATTGGTTGATGAGATGGTAGATGTAACAGTGAGTGGATTGAATATAACAGCAGGTGATTATACTTTATCTAATTCTACTATTACAATTCTTGCAGGAGCTACTCAGGGTTCTATAACATTTACCGTGGTAAATGATTTCGATTTGGAAGTTACTGAAACCGCTACCTTGACGCTAAGTAATCCAACAAGTGGAATTGTTCTTGGTACACCCATCACTCAAGATATCACTATTATTGATAATGATGCCCCAGTCAATAGTTCGCCAACAATAACGTTTAATGAAACTTCCACCTCTAATTATATTGATGCTGGAGCCACAACTTCTCCATCAAGTCCGTTTGCATTTAGTGGAGTGATCAATGATCCTACCGATCCAGCAGCTACATTAGGAATTGTTTTTTCTGTGAATGATGCAGAGACATTATCCCCTTCATTAACAGTAACTGCAACCAGTAGTAATGTTGCAGTGGTTACAAACGCAAATTTATTGATTACAGGCGCAAGCAATTTGCGAACCTTAACAATCACCCCAAGTGGTGTTGGTTATTCAACAATTACCGTTACAGTAGGTGATGGTGTTAACACAACGGATTATATTATAAACTATGCTGCTTCAGCCGCTGCCACAAATCCATCAGTAACTCGATTCCATATCGGAAGAAGTGATGCTTCTACTGCAGTGCAAATGGATGCAGATTATATGTTTGTAGCAGACGATGAAAATCAAGCACTCCGTCTTTATAATCGCAATCAATCAGGCGTTTCACTGAATGCATTTGATTATACTACTTCTTTAGGATTAACTGATATTTCAGGAGGTATTCCAAGAGAAGTAGATATTGAATCTTCTACAAAATTAGGGAACCGAATTTTTTGGTTAGGTTCTCATGATAATTCTTCCAGTGGTAGCAATCGCCCAAACAGAAGTCGTGTTTTTGCAACGGATGTAAGTGGAACTGGTAGTTCAACGACATTAAGTTATGTTGGACGTTATGATGGACTTAAAACAGATTTGTTAGCATGGGATCAAAGTAATGGTCATGGTTTAGGTGCCAATTATTTTGGACTCGTTGCTAGTGCTGCAACAGGTGTCATTCCAGAGGAAGCCGATGGATCTGGATTTAATATTGAAGGATTAGTAATGGCTCCCGATAACAGCACGGCCTATATTGGATTTAGAGCGCCTATTGTTCCAGTAACAAGTCGCACAAAAGCACTCATTGTTCCAGTCACTAATTTTACTTCTTTATTCAGTGCAAATCCTACAACAGGTATTAATGCAATTTTCGGAACTCCCATTCAATTAGATTTAGGTGGACGCGGAATTCGTGAAATTAAAAAGAATGCTTCTGGACAATATTTAATTATTGCTGGACCAGTTGCAACATCTAACGATATCGCACCTACGAACTTCGTACTTTTTGCTTGGTCAGGAAATGCTTTAGAAGCGCCAGTTGCTTTAACCACTTCTTTAAGTTCCATTTCATTGAATGGATCATTTGAGTGTATTGTAGATGTGCCTGAGCCGTTGGTAGATGGTTCTATTTTGCAATTAGCAGTAGACAATGGTGATGCCGTTTATTATAACGATGCCATCATTGCGAAAGATCTTGCTTCTGGAAATCATAAAAAAGCAACCAGTGTACTTGTAACAATTAACGGTTTTGTTGCAGCTCCAATTATCAATAGTAGTTTAACGGTTACTGGAGTTCAAGGTGTAGCTTTCAATTATGCGATCACCGCTTTAAATACCCCAACTTCTTTTATAAGTGGAACACTTCCTGCAGGGCTATCAATGAATGCAGCGGGAATAATCAGTGGTACTCCAACGGTATCTGGAAATTTTCAAGTTTCGATTTCAGCAACAAATGGAGCTGGCACCGACACTGAAACACTTAATATTACCATTAATAATGCATTTGTCTTTTCAGAAATTCTTATCAATCCACCTTCAACAGATAACGGACAAGAATACATAGAAATCAAAGGGGCACCTAACACTTCCTTAGCAGGTGTTTCTTTGTTAATTATTGAAGGAGATGCTTCAGGAACTGGTGTAGTGGATCAAAGTATTAATCTTTCGGCTTACAGTACAGGATCCAATGGTCTGTTATTAATCAGAGATGCAGCTACAGGTTTACTTCCTGCTCCCGATGCTGCAACGAATGTTGTTACACTTGATTTTAATCCCGATATTGAAAATGGATCAAATACATTTGTTTTAGGATATGGTACAGCTCCAGTATTAACTACCGACCTCGATGCTGATAATGATGGAACCATCAACTCAGGTGCGTTTAACGGATTTGTTGTGATGGAAGCCTTGAGTATGCTTGAGAATGATGGCGCATCAAATTTTGCCTACGCAGATGATTTTGGTTTTACAGTGTTAAGTCCAAATGCAGGGTTTAATGCAGATGCGTTGTACCGAACTTTTAATGCAGATGGTTCTCATTGTATATGGGTAGGTGGTGATATTCTTGGAAATGTGGGCGGACCTTATACTTTCGATTTTGTAGGTGGTCGAGTTTTCGGATTTCAAGAACATGGAGTTACGGCTGGAGTTGATTTGAATCCTGGTTCACTAAATCAATTGTTTGATGGAGATAATGACGGAATTGCGAATGCTTGTGAGCCATTAACTGTTAGCGGTGTTGTTACAAATGAAACATGTACCAATCTGGATAATGGATTGATTACACTTCAAGTTTTTGGTGGAACATATCCATACACTTTTGCATGGAGTAATGGAAGCACGGATCAAAGTCCTGATAGTTTGAATGCCAATGTTTATTCTGTAACCGTAACTGATTTTGTTGGTGCAACACAAACGGCGAGTTTTACAGTATTACCAGGTGCTACTCCTACAACATGGTATTTAGATCTTGATGGAGATACTTTCGGAAATGGGTTAGAAGATTCTTTGAGTTGCACATCACCTGTAGGTTTTGTAAGTAACAATACAGATTGTAATGATGCAATAGCAGCGATCAACCCAACCGCACAAGAAATTTGTGATGGTGGAATTGATAATGATTGTGACGGATCAACAGATGACGCAGATCTATCAGTTATAGGTCAAGGAACATATTATTCCGATGTTGATGGAGATGGATTTGGAGTTGGTGCAGCCATTTTAGCCTGTATTCAACCTGCAAACACATCTACTAACAATACAGATTGTAATGATGCCGTAGCAGTAATTAATCCTGCCGCTCAAGAAATTTGTGACGGTGGAATTGATAATGATTGCGATGGGTTAGTAGATAATAATGATCCATCTGTCACTGGCCAAAATACGTATTATTCCGATGTTGATGGAGATGGATTTGGAGCAGGTACAGCCATATTAGCATGTATCCAACCCGCAAACACATCTACTAACAATACAGATTGTAATGATGCCGTAGCATTAATTAATCCTGCCGCTCAAGAAATTTGTGACGGTGGAATCGATAATGATTGCGATGGGTTAGTAGATAATAATGATCCATCTGTCACTGGACAAAATACATATTATGCAGATGTTGATAATGATGGCTTTGGTGCTGGTGCCGCTATTTTATCATGTACTGCCCCTGCAAATAGTTCAGTAAATAATTTAGATTGTAATGACGGAAGCAGTTCAATTAATCCTAATGTTACAGAAGTTTGTGCAAATTCAATTGATGATGATTGTGACGGACAAACTGACGAAGGCTGTTCATCATTCACTTATTACCGAGATTTTGATGTAGATACTTATGGAGATGCAACACAAACGATATCTAGTTCAAATCCAGTTCCACCTGCTGGTTATGTAAGTAATGCGAATGATTGTAATGATAATAATAATGCAATTCATCCAGGTGCTATCGAACTTTGTAATAATATCGATGATAACTGTAATGGAACAACAGATGAAGGATTAATCCCAATAACAGCAACGATAACTTCTTCAAGTGGTCAATTTGGATATTGCCCAGGAGGATCAGTTACATTAACTGCATCACCTGCAAATCCTGGAAGTACTTTCTTATGGTCGAATGGAGCTGTTACTTCAAGCATTGTCGTACAAACAGTAGGTTCGTATTCTGTTACCATCACCAATGCTTCTGGTTGTACAAGTACATCCGCACCCGTGCAAGTGGTATTGAATACACTTTCTTCTGATTTCGATAATAATGGAGTCACCAATGTGAATGATTTCTTATCTATTGTAGGTGTATTTAATTTGCCATGCGTAGGATGCCCACAGGATATGAATAACGATGGTGTTGTTAATGTGAATGACTTCCTGTTGTTTGTTTCACAATTCGGATTACAATGTAATTAAAGAGATAGAATTTTAACTACTATTTTTTTGAGGGCAGGTTGATTAGAGCCTGCCCTTTTTTTATGTTAACCAGTATAAAATTTAGTGAACACTAAAATATTAAAAAAGCCGGATGTCAAGTCTTCTTTATTATTGAAGAATATGTGTTCTTCTCAATTCTTTACACAACGAATAGATTCCCCGCTGTTAGGATCCTTTGATATTTTTAGCAAGCTAAAGGCTAACCTTCGAGACCATGCCCATGTCCCTAAACCAGCACTATCATTTACACTCCACCACCAAGTATATTGGTTGACAAATTGGTAATTACCATACTCTAGACGTTCTCCTGCAGGTAATCCAGAAAATCCAGTTAGGTTGCTCACATACCATGGAAGATTTGGAGTCCCCCAGCCGATACTAATGGGCCCTGAAACATACGTACTTGTATCTTGAATCATAAGTCCAGCGGTTAAACTTTCTTTCGTTAAATTGGTATCATACGTGGGGTCTAGGAACTTTGTAAGTTCATTCCAGTCATCTTCGCCGGGCACATGCCAACCTGTTGGACATACACCTCTGGAGTCAATTACCGTATACCAGTTGTACAATTTCCCGAAGAAAATATCATGCTGCAAAGAAGTATTGTAAGCCGACCAAGCACCTGTGGTTGCCGTTGACCAATTTGAATTATTCAAACCGGATGTTATAAGATCTCCATTATTATACTTTGAAGTTTTTAGATTCTCTGCCATCCAGCATTGATTTCCAATGGTCACAACATTATAGACATTACCATCTATATCAGTTATTGTAGATAAGGCTCCACACCCTCCAGTACCAGAATAACATAAAGTAACATTTCCAATATTTGTAAAAGAGCCGAGGGAGCCTGCAGTTGCAGAATTATATGCTGTGGAAGAAGTATTAAACACCACCACAGAGGCATTCACTCCAGGAGGTACCACAAACTGAAAATATCCCGAAGCTGAATATAACACTGAAGTATTACTCCCACCCCAGGAAGCATACGCAAAAGCGCCTATGGGTAAACCACCGCAATCCACTGCTTGGCAGGTGATATAAGGAGGACATGGAACGGTAATCAAGGGAGCCGGATAATTCGAGGTAGAGCCAGTCGGAACTGTTACAGAAACCACATTTGAAGTGATAAGTTGACTTCCCAATTGATAACTAACCGACATATTATAAGTTCCTGGGTATGCTAATGTTGTATAATCACCATTGGCATCCGTCTGTACTAGGTAAACACCATTAAGATCAACCCATGCGCCTGGCATAGGTACATTATTACAATCAACTACAGAGCCAGATAAAGTTGGGAATGATGCTGAACTCATGCCGGGCATCCACCATGAAAAATGGCTTACTGATGCTACATAATAGTTCATGGTTTTGGCAGCGGTTCCTTCTTCCACCCAAACACCTAGTACTTCATTATAACTCATCAAGAGTGTTGAAATTGGTGCTGTACCCAATTGTGAAGTTGAAATAGGAAATTTAATTGTAGCACTAACACCTAAGGCAAGATTCAATGATCCACCTAATTGATCCTCTATGATGACACCAGTGATTCCGAATCCTAATGAAGAAAATAATTCGCCATTACTACTTTTAAATGCCATGTCTCCGCCAGGATACTGTAGAGCAAAATTGTCGTCATCAGTAGACAAGTATTTTACAAACACATTGGCTGTTCCGGAAAAAGGTTGGCCACTTTGGTTTACGAAACATCCAGAGGGAAATTCAATAATACAGCCATTCGTTGTAGTAACAACTCCTCCACTTGTTCCATTAATGGTATACGGTGTTATTTTTTTATGTAAGCAAATTTCAAGAGAATAAGCAACTCCGTTTTTTACCATAACACCTCTTCCAGAGGTGAAATAACCAGGCTTGGCGGCAGATATATATGCTCTTGACCCATTAACAGACACATCATTAAAATAAAAGACGCCGTTCACATCCGTTGTAATTGTGGTAGCACCAAGCTTTAAATCACAAAACTGCAGCGGTGTATGATTTTCATCTACAACTCTACCTGCAATTTTAACTACATTTTTGCCAGTCTGTTGGGTAATTTCATTTAGACTATCTCCATCTTTTTTACAAGAAAAAAATAACAAGGAAATCAGTAATAGTACAAACCCCATTGTACATTTTACATTTAGGTTAAAAGGTTTTTTTATCATTTTAGTTTATTTAGATATTTGTATACATAGAAGTATCACGTAAGCTACACCCAATTGGTTTAGCTACATAGCTTAAATAACAAACATAATTTAAAAAAAGGCAAAAACCCTTAATTTCAAGGGATTCACCAAATTTTTTTGCAAGATTTTTAAACTTTTCTTATCTTACCATCCCAATAGAAACGGCCGGAAACCAGTTTCTACTTTTTTTGTTAAACTATAGATCAATTCCCCTTATGAAAATGTGTTCACTTCTTAAACCAATGGTTAAAAAATTATTCCTTATCGGTTTCTTATGCGGTACTATGTTGTCATTAGCAACAGCTCAACAGTCTAATACAGTTGTTCAATCTTTCCTTCAAGAAAATCAAAAAGCCTTTAATCTAACAGAGAGGGATGTTTTTTCTTGGATGGTTTCTAACCAGTATACAGATGAAAGAACCAGCATCCAGCATGTGTACATTCAACAACACTATAAAAAAATCCCAGTGTTTAATGCCATTGCTGCAATAGCCATTCGTAACGGTAAGGCCTATGGGTTAACGCCGCCGTTTGTGTCAAACCTCGATAGTAAAATAAATGCTGACCAACCTTCCATCTCCCCGCAACAAGCCATACAATTCGCACTGCAACACTTGGAATTGTCTGCAACACCCACAGGACAAGTAGTGAAAGTAGAAAAGGAAGGAAGAAAGCATTTTTTCAATATGCCAACAATAGCTTCTTCTCCTGTTACTGTAGAGTTGATGTATGTTCCCACCGCTAAAGGAGTGAAACTCGCATGGAATGTGAATCTAGATCTTAAAACGGGATCGCATTGGTGGAATGTACGCGTGGATGCACTCACAGGTCAGTACCTTGAAAAAAATGATTGGGTGGTGTCATGTGCTTTTGATCATCCTCATGATCATGCTTCACAAGCAGCTCATCCCGCTCCTCTCCCGTTGCCAACACCAGGTTCTGGAACAGCACAATACCGTGTACTACCGTTGCCAGTGGAAAGTCCTATTCATGGTGCATTTTCATTCTTAAATGATCCTTCTGAACCGGTTCCTTCCCCCTATGGATGGCATGATACCAACGGAGCTACTGGCGTAGAGTATAACATCACAAGAGGAAATAATGTGTATGCCTATGAAGATGCGAATAATGATAATTTACCTGGATACTCTCCCGATGGTGGAGCGCTTCAAACTTTTAATTTTCCGTTTCATGCAGATTCATCTAATGCTTATATACGCGATGCATCACTCACGAATTTATTTTATATGAATAATAGGATCCATGATGTATTGTATCAGAATGGATTTAACGAAGTAGCAGGAAATTTTCAAAGTAATAATTATGGAAATGGTGGTTTAGGGAATGATTATGTAAATGCAGAAGGATTGGATGGCGGAGGTACTAATAATGCCAATTTTGCAACGCCTGATGATGGAACGAATCCTCGTATGCAAATGTATTTATGGACGAATCCGAATTCCGGATCTTGTACAAATTCGTTAACTATTAACGCACCTGCTTCAATAGCAGGTTTGAAATCAATTGCAACCGCTACGTATAATCCTACCAATGCATTTAATATAACAGCAAATATAGTATTGGCTCAAGATGGAGTTGGAACTAGTTCCGATGGTTGTACCGCATTTACAAATGCAGCGGCAATAGCAGGAAAAATTGCACTTATCGACAGAGGAAATTGTAGTTTTTATATTAAAACAGAATTCGCTCAAGCAGCCGGTGCTGTTGGTGTCATTATCGCCAATAATGTTGCTGGATCTACTCCACCTGCTATGAGTGGAACACCTACTGTGACCATAACCATTCCTACTATTTCTGTGAATCAGGCTGATGGTAATGCCATGAAAACACAATTGAGTAGTTCAGTTACTGTTTCTTCTACAATAATTATTTGCGCAACTCCTCCACAGTTAGATGGATCTTTTGATAATGGAATTGTAGCGCATGAATATGGACATGGTGTATCTAATCGTTTAACTGGCGGTCCTGCTGCTTCCAGTTGCTTACAAAATGCAGAGCAAGGAGGAGAAGGATGGAGCGATTGGCTCGGATTAATTCTTACCATCGAACCCGGTGATGTTGGTACAATGGGTCGTGGAATTGGAACATATGCATTAGGACAACCAACTACCGGTCTGGGTATACGTCGTTATCGCTACTCAACAGATATGGGTATTAATCCGCAAACGTATGCCTCTTTAGCTACGAGTTCAGGACCTCACGCACGCGGTGAAATATGGTGCGATGCTATTTGGGATATGACTTGGTTTTTAATTCGTGATTTTGGTTTCGATGCCAACTTGCAAACAGGAACGGCCGGAAATAATATTGCATTGAATTTAGTATTAAAAGGAATGGCATTACAACCGTGTAGCCCTGGCTATATCGATGCACGTAATGCAATTCTTTTAGCAGATGATATTTATTATGGGAATGCACATCGTTGTCAGATTTGGGAAGCATTTGCTCGAAGAGGAATGGGATTCAATGCTGCTCAAGGAAGTTCAAATGCAGTGGGTGATGAAACAGTAGATTTTACGTATCCTACTTTTTGTTTGAATCCAACACTTCCACCTATTGCCGCATTTACATCTAACCAAACTACGGCTGCTTGTCCTGCTAGCATACAGTTCACAGATGCTTCAACGAATATTCCTCAGTCGTGGTTCTGGAATTTTGGAGATGGACAAACCAGTACGCAACAAAATCCATTGCATGCATACAGTCAACCTGGATCCTATACGGTAAAATTAAAAGTAACAAATACACTTGGAGCTGACTCGTTAACGCAAACAAATTATATTACGGTAACCACGTTCTCTTTAACCACTTCAGCAACGCCCAACTCCATTTGTGCTGGTGACAGTGTTCAATTGTCAGCATCTCCAAGTGGCTCTTTAGTAGTTTCAGGATATAATGTTACAGGAATCACGTATGCTCCAACAATCGGTTCTGGGACTGCTGTTTCATTGTCAGATGATATTGTATCAGGAGCATTACCCATTGGCTTTAATTTTAATTTCTACGGAAATACATATTCTAATTTTTATATTTCTTCCAATGGATTCATTGGTTTCACTCCCGGAATGGTGAATGGATGTTGTCAAGGACAAAATATTCCAAATCCATCCGATCCGGATAATTTCGTTGCATTTGCTTTTAATGATTTGAATCCATCGGTGAATGGTAGTGTTGTCAATTATTTCACTACAGGTACAACACCCAATCGTAAATTAGTGGTGAATTATCAGACCTATCATTATAACGGTACCGCCTTTCCGATGAAAGGTCAAATCGTATTATTAGAAAATGGCAATAGTATCGAAATACATGCTGATAGTATCGTTAGTCCCGCAGGAAATGTTACAACACAAGGAGTAGAAAATGCAAACGGAACCTTGGCAACTACTTTTGCTGGACGTAATGCAACGGTGTTTACTGTTTATAATAATGCAGTTCGATTTACTCCTTATTCGACTTATAACTATGCTTGGACGCCTTCTACTACTATGAACAATGCGTCAATTGCTGCTCCCAAAGCAGCTCCAACTTCAACTACTAACTTTAATGTAATAGTTACGGATCCGAATGGTTGTACCTCTGCACAAACAGTAAATGTGATCGTAACGGTTTGTGGATCTGGATCAGGATTAAGCTTAAGAGCCTTTATCGAAGGATTGAAAGCAGGTCCAGGTGTAATGACGCCTGTATTATTTAATACGGGTCAAAGTGCGAATCCGCTGGATTGTGATTCTATTACTATTGAGTTGCATAATACAACGACTCCTTTTGCACTGGTGTATTCTGTTGACGCATTACTAAACATTAATGGATACGCATCGGCCAACTTCCCAGTAGGAGCTTTAGGTAATAGTTATTACATAGTCGTTCGTTCAAGAAATGGAATTGAAACTTGGTCGAAGTTGCCTGTGTTGATGAACGCGTCTACGGTGTTCGATTTGACAACCCCATAGAAAGCAGAGGGAGAAAGAGTGTGAGAGCGAGAAAGATTGTGAGAGCGAGAAAGAGTGTGAGAGAGAAGTATGATGAGCTAGAGAAGCACTTCAGAGCGCAGCCTTAGCGACTCCGCGCCTTTGCGAGAAAAAATAGCATTGCGTAGCCTTAGCGCCTCCGCGCCTTTGCGAGAAAATTAGCGCAGAGAAAACTAGCGAAGAGAAAACTAGCGAAGAGAAAACTAGCGAAGAGAAAACTAGCGAAGAGAAAATTTTAATAGCGCAGCCTCATCCTTAATAATTTCTATTTATTTCCGTAACCCCTTCTTCGTTTTGATGTCTCAACTTTGCATCAGAAGAATTAAATTCCATGAAAGCACTCGCTAAAAAAGTAAAATGTCCGCATTGTGGAAATGTGATGGATCCCATCAAGGTAAATCCATCCGACAAATCCATCAAAGTAATGTCAAGAGTGTATAAGGCAAAACGTTTTATTTGCCACGCTTGTTTGCATGAAAAGAAGACCTATGATCGTATTCGAAATCAACTGGCTTTAATTGCTATTGAAAATCAATTCAAGAATTAATTACATTTTATACTATACAAATTATCTATTGCAGAGTTGATGAAAAATACAATGATTTAATGATTTACAATTAACTTTGTTGATAGTTGGAATCCATCATATTCCATGTTTATCAAATAAAATCCATTACAGTATTGGTTAACTTGTAAATTTATTTTTCCATTTTGTGTCGGGTTATTAATCAAAGTTGAACTAACAATTTTACCTGTAATATCTGTAATGTTCATTCGAATTTTAGAAGTAGGTAGTTGCTTTAATTCATATTTTATTTCTACTTCACCACTAGATGGGTTTGGAAAACAAACAATCGTTCCATTTATTTTATCATTAGAAGTATTAATGCCAGCGACACCCATAATATATTTAGATACATATGTTCTACTACCTAATGGAACTTGGAATGTGCCAGTTATATAAAGATCTGCTGAAGCGTAACTTGTTATTGAAATTACATCGTGGCTATTATAAATATCTGGATTTACAATGATACTCCAATTGGTCCCATTATACTTATGTATTGTTCTTTTATTGTTACTATCTTTTAAGCTGCCAGCTACATAAATATTTCCAAACCCATCACGATGCATACAATAGATACTACCTGGTTGCGGAGGGAATTGTGGGTTTAAACTATTGGGACCACCTAATTCTGACCATGAAATTCCATCAAATTTGGCTACATAAGGAAACCACATTGCATTTCTAAAATCTCCGACTATAAGAATGTTTCCTGATACATCTTCTTCTATTGCATAAATAGCACTATTAGCCGTTAAGGAACTAAAGTTTCCTAGTTCACTCCAAGTAGTCCCATCCCATTTTGCAACATATCTCTTGTTGAGTGAATTTTTAAAATTTCCAACAGCGTATACAATACCGGAATTTGTCACAAATATTTTATTAATAACTCCAGTGGTTAACGGAAAATTTAAACCGGTAAGTTCGACCCAAGAAGTACCATTCCACTTTGCAACATAACAATTACCGCTTGAGTTGGTAAACGATCCAGCGGCATAAATGTTTCCAGCCCCATCTCGACCCAAAGTAGCAATAGCATTATTTGAATTTTGAGAATATAAACCAATCAACTCGCTCCAATTGGAACCATCCCATTTTGCAACATAAGATTTTTGTGAACTATTAGTAAACCCGCCAGCGATATAAATGTTATTGTTCGGATCAATAAGGATATCTCCTACAGCATTTGATATACCAAAGTTTGGGATGGATTTGTTCATTTCTGTCCAGGAATTTCCATCCCATTTTACAACTGTAACTTCGTTTGTTAAACTGAAAACCATACCAGCTGCATAAATATTACCACCCGCATCCGTTTCAAGCGTATAGTATACTCCGAATGGTGCAATATAATTGGTGTTCATTACTTCATTCCAAATACCCGTTCCAGTATATTCTAAAGGAGCAGACCCAGCCGCATTCAAGTCACCTCCAATACAAATTGTATCATTTGATTTTAGTGCAATGCAGTTGATAGTTCCAATTGGTAAGGAATCTAAACTATTTGTCCCCCCTAATTCTGACCAGGAAGTCGAATTAAACATAGCAACATAATGATGACCATTGCTGTTTGTAAAATCTCCAACGCACATGACTTGTCCAGAATCATTCACAACAATGTCGTAAATAAAACTGTTAGCACCAAGACCATTAGGCCCACCCAATATACTCCAATTAAAACCATTCCATTTTTTAACGTTCCACCCAGGTGAAGAAGCATTTGAAGTGCCGAGGTATATATTTCCAACCTTGTCAATTGCAATTGCACTAGATATTGCGTAACTAAATGGGTTGATTCCTGAATTTAAGAATGTCCAAGATGTATCATTCCACATGGCAACGTTCAATGATTCATAAATACTTAGTTCTAATGAAACATAAATTTTTCCAGTATTATCAATAACAAAATCCAGAATTGGTATTTGCCCAACAGAATCTATTCCTAAAGTTCCTTGCCAGCTTTGTCCATCCCAGATAGCTACATAAGTCTTATTAAAATTGTTTGAAAAATTTCCACCAGCGTAAATGTTACCCGAACTGTCCGATTTTATTACATTAATTTTAAAATTAGCATTTAATCCGATGGCACCTCCGAGTTCACTCCATGTACTTCCATCCCATTTCATCACTACATATGGACCGCCCCATTGATTATAGCTAAGTGTTCCAGCTGCATAAACATTGCCGAATAAATCTGTACAAATTGAATTAATCTCTCCGTAAATATTAGCAGTGTATAAGCTATTAAAACCACCTAATTCTATCCATTTTGTTCCATCCCACTTCCCGACATAACTATTAAATGCAGCATTTCTGAAAGTTCCGCCAGCATAAAGCTCTCCAGCTGGCCCATAACAGACTGATTTTATATCCCCATATCCACAGATTCTAGAATCTAAAACGCCCAAAGGAGTCCATGATGATTGTGCATGGGCTATACTAGATAGTGAAATTACAAGGACCAGAAATTTTAGCTTCAATTTAGTAAGTGGCATAACTATTTATATTAATACTATCAAAGTTAACTTATAATTAATTAGTAAACAACTGTTACATTACTTATGAGTAAAATTCAATTTGTTGGACTGAAATATTGTATAAGACATAAAAAAACCTGCTACTCTTTCGAATAGCAGGTTTTTTATTTTTATGTTCTTATTTATTAAGAATAATTCTCTTCACCGTTTGTGAAGCACCCGATTGTACTTTAATTAAATAAATACCATTGTGATATTCCGATAAATCAATTTGTCCAACAGTAGCATTCGATTTTAAAGTAACCACCTTCAATTCATTTCCAAGGATATCACTCACACGTACATTCACCGCTCTACCATTAGTAGCTTTGTAATTGATTGTAACAATACCTCTTGATGGGTTTGGATAAACTTCAATCACTAAAGTTGATTTTGGAGTACTTAATCCAGTTACACAGTTCGTGTTGGCATTTGTATTCGCAGCTCCGGGAGTACTACAAACACGATTAAAATCCGTAGAGTCATCATTTGAATCATTTCCATCAGGGAAACGTGAAATACTCATGTATTTGTTGGCAATACTATCCGCTTGCGCAGTATCACTTTGTGCTAATGGACATCCATTACCAGATGCATAAGGAGCTATGCAAGTTCCTTCGTAACTAACAACATCAATAAGGTTCAAGTTGAAGTTTTCACGGATAGCTATTGCATCCGGTGAACCATTTTGAATGATATTAACAAATTTATTTGGGAGTGCCATATCGCAATTTGGAACCATTCCTCCGCTACCACAAATTACGAAATAGCTACCTGGAGCTAAAAGTTGAGCTGGCAATGGAAAACTGTCGTAGAGTACATTGCTCGTTGCATTTCCGTTAAATAATAAAACTGTGTAATCAGCAAGCATGATGTTAGCAGTCGATGCATTATAAAGTTCAATAAATTCAGCACTGTCAACACTTGGTTGATCATAGTCAACTTCGTTAATTACTAAAGTAGATTGAGCAATCGTAGTACTTGCCGCAGCCACAATGATGAACAATAAAGTAAAGATTTTTTTCATTTTGTAAATATTAATTATTTGTCGCAAAAGTAATGAATAAATGAGCAGTAACGCCTAATTATGTCACACTTCACGATTATTTAATTTTTAAAAAGACATTATATATTATTGAATTTCAATATGTAAGGCTAACTTTGAACTCGAAAGTCCAAATTACTGCGATTAATCAAATCTCTCTAATTAATCGTTGAGAAACCGCATTTTCAATCTGCTTACCAATGAGATAACAGGATTCTGCGATTAAGTTTATCGGAAATCATCTCCCTCGTGAGGCTTCGCGATCCCATCTCCTATCTCCCATCTCCCTCGCGAAGCTTCGCGATCCCATCTCCCATCCTACATCCCCTTTCCCACCGCTTCCATCAATTTTCACCCGACAATCCTTCTTATTCACCAAAAGGATCTAATAATAACCTCTGATTCGATGGTATTTTGCGTCAGTAGAACACAAAATATATGATAAAAGACGTCCCTTCCGTAGAACAGTTTAACTCACTTAGCTTCGATGAACAAGCATGGCATGTTTGGCATCACGCCACTTTTATGATAGTACGACAAAATTTACAGTATAGAGTTAATCTATATTATATGAATGGATTTTACATTCAGTTGTGGTATCATGTGAAGAAGAATCGTATTAATAAAATTGGTGCAACGTATTCAAATTCTGTAATGAATCCGTATCTCCGACTCATCGAATTGAAAGATATTATTTCGTAATGCTGGCATCAGCCCTGCATCCAAATAGAAAGCCCTGCATTGCGGGGCTTTTGAATTTTTATATTTATCGTCACCTATTGATTCTTATTTAAACGCAGCGGGCGCAACGTCCCGAAGCTTCGGGAATGCAGCGAGCGCAACGATAAAAATTATTCGAAGTAAAATAAATTCGCTCCTGAAAAAAACTTGAAGCTTGCAGCCAGAAGCTAGCAGCCTAACAATATCCGAAGCAGAAATTTAATTTCAGATTGAAACTCGTTAAAAACTACAGCGGGATATTCCCATGCTTCTTCTTCGGCAACTTCACTGCTTTGTTTTCTAACATAGCGAATGCATTAATTAATTTCTGACGAGTGTCTTCTGGTTTTATCACTTCATCCACATACCCTCGCTCTGCAGCGCGATATGGATTTGCAAAATGATTTATATACTCTTCTTCTTTTTCTTTCAATTTCGCTGCTGGGTCTTTTGCTTTCGAAATTTCTCCTTTGAAAATAATTTCTGCTGCTCCTCTTGCTCCCATCACCGCAATCTCCGCAGTAGGCCATGCATAATTCATGTCGGCACCAATATGTTTTGAATTCATTACATCATAAGCACCACCATAAGCTTTACGAGTAATTACCGTCACTCTCGGAACCGTTGCTTCACAAAACGCATACAATAATTTTGCACCGTTGCTGATAATTCCATTCCACTCTTGATCCGTACCCGGTAAAAATCCAGGAACATCTTCCAACACTAATAATGGAACATTAAAGCAATCGCAAAAACGAACAAAGCGAGCCGCCTTGGTAGAGGAATGTATGTCGAGTACTCCTGCTAAGTAAGCAGGTTGGTTAGCAACAATACCAATGGATCTTCCGGCAAGTCGCGCAAATCCAACTACAATATTTTCTGCGAAGTTTTTATGCACTTCAAAAAATCCTTCTCCATCATCATCAATTAAATGATCAATGACTTCACGAATATCATAGGGTTGATTGGGATTTTCTGGAATGATGGTGTTCAATGCAAGTCGCTTTTCATTGCTGATGGTATATGCATAGTGAGGCGCTTGGTCTTCACAGTTGGAAGGAATATAACTCAATAATCTCTTGATAGAGTTGATGCATTCAATTTCGTTTGCACAAGAAAAATGCGTTACACCTGATTTTACACTGTGTGCTGATGCGCCACCTAAATCTTCACTACTCACTTCCTCATGCGTTACGGTCTTCACAACATTGGGTCCTGTCACAAACATGTAAGAAGTATTTTCAACCATCATAATGAAATCAGTGATAGCAGGAGAATAAACGGCTCCTCCAGCACACGGTCCCATGATGGCAGAAATTTGTGGAATGACTCCCGAAGCCATTGTGTTCCTGTAAAAGATATCGGCATAACCCCCTAATGAAACTACACCTTCTTGAATACGAGCGCCACCCGAATCGTTAAGTCCGATGAGGGGCGCCCCATTCTGCATGGCTAAGTCCATGATGCGACAAATTTTTCCGGCATGAGCCTCTGCTAAAGAGCCTCCAAACACGGTGAAGTCTTGTGCAAAAACATACACCAACCGACCTGCAATTTTTCCATAGCCTGTTACTACGCCATCACCTAAATATTTTTCTTTGTCTAAACCAAACTCCACCGACCGATGTGTCACCAACATTCCAATCTCTTCAAAGCTGCCTTCATCTAATAAAAAATGAAGTCGCTCTCTCGCCGTCAGCTTTCCTCTTTTATGTTGAGCTGCAATACGATTTTCGCCTCCGCCTTTTTGCGCTTCTTCTTGTTTTTGCTGTAGTAAAGTGAACATGTTCTATGGATATTTATGGCTTCAAAAGTAATGGAAATTTGATCATCTTCGAAACACATGGTGAAAGGGTAACTCACTGTTTGAGTTGAAAATCGAGATTGAAATTCAAAATAGGTAACGTTTATTATGAAAAAACGCCCTTAATAAATAAAGGCATTGAAATCTCCAATGCCTTTCACTTTTTTATTAAACCTGAACTATTATTTCACTCCTCTAACATTTCATCCTTTGTCGTAGATTGGTGTATAATTAAAAGAAATCAAAATTTAAAACGTTGATCCCAATTTGAAAGGGATGTAAACTGGGCCCTCTATTTTCTTTAAACAACGTGTTTAATGAGTACGAAGCATACAAAGTGTACGATTGATAGCCGATTCGAAACGTGGCATCATAACGAAAGGGCTGGATATTAAATTCGTCATGTCGCTTTGATTTTTCTTTATCTCCGTCTTCCGTATACACCAATTTTAAGTGCGAATTGTATTTGTAAGATAATAGAAGTCCGGTTGCAACATGAATTGATTTTTTAAATTCTAATCGAGAATTAAATTGTACTAAGAAGGGAATGGTGATATAGTTAACCGCTAGTTTGTTTTTTTTGTAGTTGATGCGCTCGTTGTTTTTGTCATAATCGTAAGACGCAACAGTACGGTTGGTGTCCGATAATAATGTTTTGTCGGAGCTAAAGCGATAGTTGTTTAATGTTAATCCAATTCCTGTTGTGAACATCAGGTATCTTTTATAGAGAGGAAAATCGTGTGAGAATAAATTGATGTTTACATTGATAGATTTGCCCGAGTTTAATTCTAAGAAATCATATCCATCAGGAATATCCGTGCTGAATTTATCTTTTACTAGGAGTTGATTGAACCCTATTTCAAAACCATTCCAATGCGATCTTGCATTTTCACTTCTGTTAAAAATGGAATCTCGATCCCAATGGATACCATAGTTGCGATCATCGTTTGGAGCACTCACATATTCATCCGTATCGTTTCCATCATGACTGCGATTGTTATCAGATGTTTTGTCTCCATTGTAAACACCATGTTTTCCAATGCCACTGATATTGGTATTTAAACTAGTAGGTTTGGTTTTGTAATAGAAGGTGCCCGATCCAGAAATATTTAATTCTAACGACTCCGTAACATCCATCATGAATTTTCCAACACCGCTAATCTTTGCTTCTGCATCTTTTGCTGTTAACTGGAGAGCATCAACTTTTGCACTGCCGCTTACTGAACTTTCTACATGATTGGCAACTCCTTCTAGTTGTACTTTGCCTAATCCGCTAATTTTTATTTCTAAATTGTCTACATTAATAGGCATCTTTATTGTCCCTGAACCCGAGATGGAAAGTTCTAAATATTTCCCAGTGATAACGCTGTCTGCAATTACTTTTCCAATACCGCTGATTTTTACTCCTTCTAATTTTTCGATCGTGATGTACAGTACTGCATTTTTTCCTTGGATATTTAATTCTTCGTCTTCAACTTTAGTTTCGGTTTTGTTGAGATCGTTTTCAGAAATAATTTTTACTTCCTGCGGACTTCCAATTCGTACATGCACTTCCGCATGATCTTTAATATGTATGGTACTGAAGTTGGAAAGATTTCGTGTTTCTTCAGATTGTGCAAAACTAATTTGTCCAATGAAGCAATAAAGGGCAATCAATACTAATGTGAGATTTTTCATGTTCGTAATATTTTATTGGATTCTTATTGTTAAGATGAAAAGGGGGAACTAAAAGTTACAGAATATTTATTTAATTTTAATATTTAGCCGAATCAAATTGACGTTGTATGATTTTTTTGTTCGTCTGTATTTCATACGCACTCATTTTCCCAGTGATGGGATTAAATGTCGTCCGTACTTTGACTTTGTTATTTGAAATTTTACTGATGGCATTTCCAACAAATTTATAAAGTCGGCTTTTGAATGGTAGTTGAATTGGATTTTCTGGACTACTCACTAAATCTCCACCTACTGCGCTATTAAATTTTTTTGCAGTGACATCAATTACTTCATTGGCAAGACGTGAAGCTTGTAAAATTTCCAAGAGCGATGGTGGCTCGTTCGGATTTTCATACCCAATAGTGGCTTTTGGTGTATAGCGTCGCTCCACCGGAAGTGTAGGTTGACTTACAGGTATCGGTTGAGTTCCTTTTAATTCCATCGCCATCAATTCCTCTTCTTGTCGTACAAATTTATTTTCGATGCGAGATGGTTGTAACGACTTTTTATTAAGTTTAGGTATAGTTTTTTGTTCTGCCAAATTGTTTTGCTCCTGATTAATTTTAGGAAGTACAACCTTTTGAGATTTTCTATCTTGGGTAGATGGGGGTGTCGTTTTGGAAAGAGTATCTACTGATGCAATTTGTTTTTCTTTTTCGTAGATGGGATTCGCGAGGCTTCGCGATGGAGTATTCAAATTAGGCGTCACGATTGAATCTTTAACTTCTACAAGATGTCGATCTGATCCCGTATTGTTTTGATAAATCGTAAATAGAATACCAGCACCCATCAATAATAAAATCAATGCAGCTATACGATATAAATGCTTTTGTTGATAGAATGGAATAACAATTCCCTTGCGTAATTTTTTCTTGTTTGGAAATTCTTCTTCATTCACTGCTGACAAAATCGTTTGTTGGTAAAGCGCTTTATCCACGGCAAACTGAGGATGATTTTTTAAGAACGCTAATAAAGCTGTACGCTCTTGTAAATTCAAATCACCATGCAAATCAGCAATTAACCAGTTCTGAATATTATTCGTTGTAATAGCAGCAAATTCTTTTACGTTTGCTTTTCGATCAAAATTTTCATCAAGACTATTTTCTAATTTTGTCTTCGCAAGGATTGCTTGATCTTTCAAATAAGAAGGATTTGCATTTAAAAATTTCTTAAGACTTTGCAATTGTTGAGTCGTTAAGTCTCCTTCTAATTGTGCAATCAACCATTCATGAATATTTTCTTCACAAGCCTCATCGTATTTTTTGAGCGATTGTTTGTTATACAATTTCTCTTCTTCTATCAACGGTGGTGTAATGGTTGTGTCAGCAAAAGCATCAAACTCTTCTTTAAGTAAAGGATGTTGTTCTAAAAACAAAAACAACTCAGCTACCTGTTCGGCGCTTAGCTGATTCTCGAAATAATCGAGAAACCACACTTCGTAATTGTTTTTATTGATATTCATTTTAAATGACATTCTCCAATTTTCCGATGAATTCTTTCATCGCTAATCTTGCCCGGTAGATATATACTTTTACTTGTGATTCACTTAAGTTGGTGATTTCCCCAATTTCTTGGTACGAATAACCTTCGTAATCTCTCAACATGATCACCGACTTCTGTATTTCAGGTAATCGATCCAAGGCACTTTTAATAATTTCTTTTAATCCTTGATAGTGACCACTACTATGACTGTAATCCGATTCACTCACCTCATTCCAATTTCCTTGCTTTTTTTGTCGACGAAGTTTTTCGAGCATTGTATGATAAGCAGTCGTATACAAATAGGACTTTGACTTTTCCCCTTTTATATTGTCTAAATTCATCCACATCTTTTCAAATGAATCCTGGACGATATCCTGTGAAAATTCCTTGTCTCGTGTGCTATGTAAGATAAAACGGTAGACACCATCAGCATGGCTATCTACACAAATATTGTATTCTTCTGTGGTCACAGTTGCGAGTAAATTGGAGTCCGAGAATAAGACTAACTTCTTGGCTTAAAGTTACTCATTTACGGTTCGTTTCAATTAAATAAATGAATTACAATTAGTTATGTTTTATAAAGGGAAGTTTATTCTTAAACATTTTTGAGTTTTAGGTAATAGTTCATGAAATAAGGATAGAGGTATTGATGAAAACTGTTTTACTTTTACATTCTCTAACTTATTAAAAAAGATCACGTGAAGTATTTATTAATAGTTGCTCAGTTATTAATTTCAAGTTCTCTGTTTAGCCAAACGGTAAAGCGTACTATTGTTCCGGGCACGAAATGTAGCATGGAAGTAAGTGATAAATTCAAATTAGCAACTCGATTCAATGGATTTGAGCATTCTTCAATGAACGGAAGTGTTATCGTTTCTATATTACGTAATCCATTGGAAAAAAATAGGGCTTCGGTTGAATCCGATAATATGAAGAATAAAGGTTTTCATTTAGTGGACAAGAAAGAAGTTATGGTTTCAAACACTAAAGCCTATTTATATGAGTTATATAATCAAGGTAAAAATGGAAAAATGCGAAAGTATTTTTTAGTTTTTGGAGATTCTGCAAAAACAATTTTTATTGATGCCATGGCGCCAGATAGTAATACAGTCTTATGTGATGATTTGAAAAAAATAGTATTGACAACAATATTTGATGAGAATATGGTGGAGGATCCTTTTGCCTCCCTTAATTATTCTGTCAATATCGATACTAGTATTTTTAAGGTAGCGAAAAATTCAAGTACCGGTGTGGTATATACCAATAATGAAGGTAATACTCCCGCCTTTTTGAGTTTTTCAATTGCATCTCAATCAATAAAAGTAAAGCCTAATAACGAAAAAGAATTTGCTGAATTAAAATTAAAGGGCCTTACCAGTACCGATTCTGTGATTTCTGTTTCCATAAATCCTATTACTATTCACAATCTGAAAGGATATATTATGGAGAGTACTACCCTCAGTAAGACGAAAAAATCAAGTTATAATTATCAGGTTTTTCTTTATGGTATGAAGGAGAATTATTATGTGATGATGGGAAGGTCGATGAGTTCATTGGAATTAAGCCGTAAGACTTTTGAGCCTATAGCAAAGAGTTTTCAATTAAAATAATGAGTTAAACTTTTAAATATTTTTATTATTATGAATGCATTTAACAAAAACAGGATTCAACCCCTGCCCACCTTCTTTGATCGTTATATTTTGGAAGTAGAGGAAGATGATCTAATTCATGCCTTAGGAAATTCGCTGGAGTATTGGGATAATTTCGATTGGGATCGTTTAGAAAGAATAGGCAATCGCGTCTATCAAGAAGGAAAGTGGACGGTAAAGGACATCCTTCAACACATCAACGATAATGAACGCGTGCAGAGTTATCGCATTCTGCGCATTGCCCGAAACGACCATACTCCACTCGCAGGTTACGACGAGGATTTGTTTGTCGCCAATGCAAACGCCAATAGTCGTTCACTCGATGATCTAAGAGATGAGTTTATATTTCTTAGAAAAGCATCCTGTAATTTATTGAAGAGTTGTAATGCAGAAACATTAATGCAGACTGGAATCTGTTTTGAAATCGAAATGTCGGTACTCGCACTTGGTTTTGTTTTGGTGGGCCATCAAATGCACCACATGAAAGTGATGGAGGAAAGATATTTTCCGATAGTGTAAAAAAATAAATTCTCATATGCAAGATTTCGACTGGACAAAATTCACTCAACGCATTGTAGTCAATGCGCCCATGGAAAAAGTATATGCAGCCTGGAACAATTGTGATGAATTGGAAAAATGGTTTTTATCAAAAGCATGCGTGAAGAAATCAGAGGATGTTTTTGAGATGAGCGATGCGATGCAAGAAGGCGATGAATACGCTTGGAACTGGTATGGCTATGAATTTACCGAATACGGAAAAATTTTAGAAGCCAATGGAAAAGATCTTTTTTCTTTTTATTTCGCCGGCAAAACGAAAGTAGAAGTGAAGCTTTCTCTTTTGAATAATCAAGTTCTGGTTACGTTAACGCAATCTGAAATTCCCGAAGATGATGAGTCGAAGAAAAATATTCGTATAGGATGTTCTTCTGGATGGGCTTTTTATCTCGTAAACTTAAAAGCATGGCTCGAGAATGGCATCGATCTTCGCAACAAAGACATCGGCAACGGAATCGTAGTGAATGGATAAAAAAAGAGCCGCTCATTTCCGAGCGGCTCTTGATCTAAAATATTTTTTATTAGAATTTAATGTCTACACCAATTGCAATTGCATCTAAGCTATTGCTTGTTTTTACTTTCACATCTAAAGGCTGTGCAAGAACTGCAGTAACCGTTTGATCTTTGTAGAAAGTATGCATATAAGCCGCAGTGAATGTAATGTTGTTGCTAATCGTATAGCTTATTCCTGTGTTGATATTGTAGTTATCGTCAGGAGCTGTTTCAAAGGCACCGGCTTTCGTGAAGTACCCATTGCGATCGCTGTATTGGAAATCAGTGTATCCACCACCCACACTAAACAAGAAGTTTTTTCCTGCTTGGAAAGTAGAAGCAATATTAATTCCCATAGCGTCACCAGCTAAGTTAGCATAGTTCTTTTCTTCTGTAGCCATTGTTGATGTACCCCAGTTAGCAGATGATTGTGCATAGTAGTTGAAGTCACCATAAATCATAACGGTAGGGGTAGCCGCAAACGCAGCACCAAATGCAATCACAGAAGGTAAATCGCGACGACTTTTTGAGCCATCTGTAGTGATACCTAAATCATCTTTTTTTGTCTTGGTTTCGAAATCCATTTTCACTGCCGACTCATAACGAGCTGTAAAGCGTGTGCGTGGACTTGCTTGCACCATCATACTAAATACACCACCAAAGCCAGCAGCAGTTTCTGTTGTATTCAATTCAAAACGTGAATCAGGAAACATCATAGGTGATTGTGTTAACGATAATCCCGCTTGCGTTTTGTTCGTTGCAGAAATATAGCGACCAGCCACAGCAAATGAAATCATTTCATTTACAGCATACGATCCACCTAACGTTGTTGTTAAGTAAAAAGAAGAAGCTTTCATGCTTTGATGATCATAAGCAGCATAAGCGCCTTGTGCACCCATTAAAGCTTGCATTCCGATTAATTCTGTGGTGATACTTCCTGTAGGATAGTTTGCTGTTGCGCCACCGCCTGCCATAAAGACACCAGTGAAGAGAGCAAAATTATTTTGCTTATACGTCATGTATAAGTTAGGAAGAAATAGATCGTTTCCATCTTGTGTGTACGTTTTTTCGCCACCACCCATACCGAAGTCGAAGGTATGACTAGGCTTTCTGAATAAACTTTGATTTCCCATGTTAATATGGAAACCATTGTTTAATTTAATAAGTCCTGCAGGATTGTAAACAACGATGTCATTTGCATCCGTTGCTGCATTACGCGCTGGAGTTCGTACCCATTCAGCACTTAAGTTACTTAGATTGTCGTGTTGTGCTAAAGCTGATCCAGCAAGCAAACAGAAACATACTATTAATGAAAGATTTTTCATGATTTTGTGTTTAGTCTTTGCTTTCTACGTCGATGAAAATACATAGGTTACAAGGGATTTGTAGCCGTTGATATACAGTTAGTTACAGACATATAATTCACACTTAAACGCAGTGTTCGCAGCGTTCAGCAGCGACCGCAAAGAAAATCCGTGAAAATCGTATTTATCCGTGTCATCAGCGTTCTAAGTCTAAAGTTAAATGCAACGATAAGTAATCATAAAAAATCATAGCGAAGCCTCGCTATCATAAAAAATCAGTGTTCCATCCTGCTCCGCTTCTTCGCCACCTTCGCAATTTTATTATATGCCAACGCAACATCCATCCACTCCTTCAAATTTTTTTCAGATTTGATACCTTCCTCTTCAATGTATAACATGCCTTTCATCTCACGACCTGTAAAGTCCATCGGCTTACTTCCTTTCTTCTTCAATAATTTTTCACGATCATCGGGATTAATACGCAACATAATTTTGTCCTTCATCACTCCCATGCACATTTTACCATCAATCATAAAACAAAGTCCACCAAACATTTTTTTCTCTTCGCAGGGTAATTTGGGATCTAATAAATCACGAATTCGCCCCGCCAAATTTTCGTCGTATGCCATATTGTTAGTTTTATTGATTGATTTATAAAAGTAAAATATTTTTCCGATTCGAAGCAGAATCAATTCAAACCTAAAGACTCTTTTGCAGCATCTAATGTTGATTTTATGTTATTTTTCACCCCACCCCTTGCAATTCCGAAAAACTTTTTTACATTCGCTTAACCAATCCTCGTTTTCATGAAAAATTATCTGAGTGCTTTAACAAGATGTTTAATTCTTCTGCTTTTTATATTTTCAGGAATCCCTCTGAAAGCTCAATCCAATTTTGACGCTTATGTTGTCACTTCCGCACCTGTGAATGATAAAGTGATGGGGACCATGTTTGTCACGTTGGTTGACACCAATCAGGTGGAGTTTATTGAGATTAAACTCGGAAGTAGTGATGGTGTTTTTAATTTGTTTGATTATAGTTTTGTTTATGATCAAACCACAAGTTTACCTACAGGTTGCACTTGGAATCGTGTGGGAACTAAATTGAACCTTGCATTGGGTGAATTTGATTACAGCGATGTTCAATTTGGAAGTGTTCGTGTGAAAAGTAATGGGGTTTGGAGCGACGCATTCGCTTTTGTAACTAATTAGTTTGAGTTCTATTGCCTTTTATAAAGGTGAATTATTGTTTGCAATTCCTGTAATTTAATACATTCTTATTCCTGATTTTACTATGAAAACAACCCACTACAATTTATTATTTCGGTTATGTTTAACCGTACTCTTGCTTTCGATGAATTTAATTTCAGAAGCCGGTAATTACACTTGGAACGGCACCACCAATAACCAATGGGGTACGGCTTCCAACTGGTCGGGCGGTTTAGTGCCTTCCACTAACGATACGGTCAATGTCGGGAGTGGGAACGATACCATACTTATTGCGGCTAACACTACAATATATAAGTTAACCATAAGCGGCAGAACCATAAATATCGGGGGATATGAGCTGGAAGTTACCCATACGGCTACACTCACTGGAGGTAAAATTTATAACGGAACATTAAAACTCAGAGGCAATTTTGTCACCTTCGATGGAACGAATACTGATTGTACCATTGATTGCATCACAGCACAATTAGAGCTCAGCGGTGGAGTGTTTGATGGAGAAGGGAGTTTTGAGCATAACGGCACCTCCAATGGTTTTGGGGATGGGGGATGTGTTTTCAATGCTCAAACAATTATAAAAAAAAGCACCAATTCTATTCTACGACTTGGGCAGGCTTTGCCAGATACCTTCAAGAGCCGAGTTGAATTTATCAATACTACCAAACAGCCGCTGGAAATCTCCTATGGTAGCGCTTCTGTTTTTTATGATTTGGTCTCGCTGACATGCACTGGAATAAATTCTTCAATGACGCTTGGTAATGCCACACATTCCGTTCAATTATTGGACAAAGCGGTGCTGGTAACAGGTGAAGGAGGACTCACCGATGGAATTATCACCCTTAAAGGAATTCACCAAAGCAGTCAGGAGGCAAATGAATTAATCGGAGACGATGGGCTGGTGATCAATATGGATTCCTGTACTTTTAACGGAGATGTTACTCTTACAGCACCTTCCATTCTCTTGAAAAATTCTGTTTTTACAGGCGATGTCGCGTTTACTAAAACAAGAACATCCTCGAATAGTCATTGCTACGGCGGTAATGCTTTTTACGGAAGTGTCACACTGGATAATCAGGATAGCAACAGTGCCTTCCGCTTTGCGAACATTACAGGAGATCATTTTTATAATAATGTGATATTTGTTCCGGAAAGCAATGAAATACAAATGGCTTACAAAGGCAACACATGGTTTGAAGGTGATGCATCCATAAACAGCAACGAAATTTATTTTAACAACAGTAACGGAAAAGTCATTTTGTCGGGCGAAAATAACCAAACCTTAGACGGAACTGACCCTTATCTTTTTTTGCAAATTGGAAATAAGTAAAACTTCAGGATCAGTTCAATTGAATCAGCAGGCCTTTATCGATTCGTCGATCACCTTTGAAAGCGGCATCCTTTACACGGACTCGCTTCTCACCTTAAAGGCTACCGCTACTACTACAGGTGCCAGCAACCTAAGTTTTGTTGATGGTACAGTAAAGAAAATTGGGAATAGCGTTTTTGTTTTTCCGGTGGGAGATGATGGATTTTATAGTGCTATTGAAATTTCAGCACCAAGTGTTGCAACTGATGCTTTTATTGCGCAGTACCATTTAACGAATCAAATAAAAGGCGAAAATATAGATACAACAATCAGGTTATTGAATTCGTGTAGTTATTGGGATTTAACTAGAAATGCTGGATCTAGTAATGTATATGTTTCGCTTTATTGGGATAGTATTGGCTGTGGTTTATATGATACATTAGGATTAGTTGTTTCAACGTGGGATGGATCTAGCTGGAAAAATATAGGTAACACAAGTACAACAGGAAATGTACTTTCCGGTAAAGTTAAAAGTGGAAGTGTAGCAACTTCTTATTCAACATTTACATGGGCAAATAAACTTGACCCGGGTATACCGGTCATTATTCCTATAACTCCAACTCTAGTTGAAAATAATGATCTGGAATGGAATCATTCTATTTCTGAAGATTATTTTGGATATAATGGTTCAAGTGTGCTTGATCCAGGCCAAAATTGGTCTGATTTGGGTTCAGACCCTGCTAATAGCAATCTACCTGTTTTATTGCATAATGGAATAAGCAATCTTCGAATAAATGGCGGAACTAATGGTAATTTTTGGGATTGGAGAACAGGTTGGTTTATTCCGGAAAATGAATTGCCTGACAATTTGTTTTACACGAGAAGCTCTCATAAAAAAGAATTCAATTCAACCAAAGTGGATGGCTTTTTCGTAAATGATATGGCACATATTAAAACGAGCAATGATGCCGTAGCAAGCAGACCAATCTTTCAATTCAACGTGCTAACTTCCTCTGGATTCAACTACGAGGTGGCGAGTCTCTATAGAGCGCATGAATTAAACCTGCCTGTAAAGTATGTAGAACTTGGTAACGAATTTTATTTAAGCGATGAAGAATACAGGGAAGTTTTTCCTTCATCTTTTGATTATATTTCAAATGCGAATACATTTACTCAGCAATTAAAAAGTCTAGCACCATTTGAATTTGTAAAAGTAGCTGTGGTGGGCACTTCATTTAGTGATAACTCAGCGGGCAGAAGAAGTAATTGGCTAAACATAATACTTGCTAAGATTTCAACGAGCGGACACAGACCTGATGCTATTACAATTCATGAATATTATAGTAGTGGATTAACTGGAACACAATTGTTCGCTAGTAATATTGGTAAAATGTTTCTTAAACCTTTTGATAAATGTAAAGATTTATTTGAAAATGAGATTCAACTAATAAAAGATAAAAATCTGAATTCCTCATTGACTCCACCATTGGAAGTTTGGCTAACTGAATACAATATGAATGATGATTTAGCAAAAAATGTTGGAACTTGGGCTCATGGTCTTTTTAATGCTATTCAAACATTGAAGTATTTAGAATCTCCTTTAATAACCCACACTTGTTCTCACGCAATGACTTCGGACGTAGTATATGGAAATATTTTTGAATCGGACAGAGGTTTTAAAGGTCTTACCCAAAACCAATTGCCATTCAATGTAAGTACAGCGAGTTCAGCAAACTTTGCAACCACTAAATTTGGCTTTACAGCTTCTGGTGCTGCTAATAATGAAATAGCACTCGCAATGAAAGGCAACAACGTAATCGCTCATAAAATCGATTTTAGTTCAAATGCAAATGACATTGGATACATAACCTATATTGGAACAGTAGGTCAGACCATTACAAGTACTGAATATTTAAATCTGTATGGATGGTCGTTTGAAAAAGAAGAAGGTTTTGAGGCGGTTATTCTAAATTTAGGGAATCGTAATTACTCCATTTCTAGTGCCGATTTAACCAAGTTGACATCATTTAATTCGAATACAACAATACCGTTAAGTATGGTTCAATTAACTTGTTTCAATCCAACGGCTGGCATTTCTCAAATCTATGGACCAACTAGCACTGGTACAAAAGGAATTCATCACTTAAAAACAACAGGCGAAATCGATATACTTGGTGATTTAATACTGCCTCCCTATTCATTAACAAGAATTATCTATAGAAACCCTAATACAATTACTGTACGCTTAACAGATGATGAAATTTGTGAAGGCACAACAACTTCAATACTTGTGCAAGGTGCTAATCATAGTGCTACAATTACATTAAATCTTACTCCATCGCACAACCTCAGCAATAGCGATTCATTATTTATACTCCCCAATAACCTTGCAGCAGGAACTTACTATATAACCGCCACGGATGGAAATGTCACTTCCGATCCTGTAACATTAATCGTTCATCCAGCTATGAGTGTGACCGCTTCTATTACTTCAGGTTCTGACATACCTTGTGCTGATCATTTCATTACACTCACAGCTGATATCACTACTTCTAGCAGCGATATCAACAATGATTACACTTACCTTTGGGTTCCCGATAAACATATTCAAGATAATAATCCGTTTCAACAAAACATAGTTCTTAATAACTCAATACTTACAACAGAAGCCTACCAAGTTTTTGTTTATGACGGACAATGCTGGGCAAGTAGTAATATTATTGAGTTTGACAGAGGACCTGTAAGTATTGACTTAGGAGAGGATTTTACGGTTTGTTATACAAATGATTTTGATTTGCGTGCTTTAGCCACAACATCTCCTTTATTAACAAGTGGAACATTACATTATAAATGGCTAGTGGATAATGTTGAAATTCCCAACGAGACTTCGCCGGATATTTCAGAGTCAACAAATCTAGCAGTGGGTACTTACACATATAGAGTTGAAGTTTGGTCTGACAATGGAATTATTGAAAACGAAAATTGTCCTCAATGGGATGAAATTGAAATAAGTGTTGTTAATTGTTGTAGTTGTAGTAATAGTGTTGAAATTTCCTCTCACAGGTATCCTTTAGATCCAAATATTGAAGGTCCTGTATACAATATTTCTCATGAAGAGGATTTAATTGATGCAATAAATAATTTGCCTGGTCAATACAATGTTTCTGCTGTAGTTGGAGGTGTGGTTACTATTAGTCCAAATATTAATAATCCTCCACCACCAATTTGTATTAATGGTGAATTTTGGATTCGATATTTTAATGGATCTTCGGTTCGACATACCATTAAATTTGAGAAATGCACGCTAAATTTAGGACAAGATGCCAGTATAAAAGTAAGAGGTAGAGCAAAACTGATCTTTGAAGGATGTGTAGCGACTTCCTGCAATACAAATATGTGGGACGGAATATATATTGATATTGAAAATCAAGCTTTAGCTGAACCTGAATTAGAAATCACCCTTTTTGGATCAATTCCTACGAAAATTATGAATGCAAAAAACGGAGTAGTAGCCAGAAGAGAATCGCCCTTCGTAATTGAAGACTGCGTTTTTGATAATAATTATAAAGATATATTACTAGAGAAATACTATAAAAGTGGCTTAGCGCAAACTGCAACCATCATTAGCGGTTGTACTTTTAGTTCCTCTGGGACTTTACTTGCTCCATATGGTGGAGATAAAAAATTTACAGCAATTGAACTCAATGAAATTGAGGGTAGAACTATAGGCGACGTAACAAGCGCAAACTCAATTTCAAATTCTATGTACGGTATTTATAGTCGCAATGCAAGTTTTACATTGTTTAAAACCAATTTTAATGATATATTGTATGATGCATTATTTACCGAATCGGGCACAGGTATTTATGCCACTTCTGACTATGATTATACTAATAGAAAAATTACTTTAGGAAACGGAAACTCTAACGGTTCAAATACTTTTTTAAAATCGAAAAATGGATTTGTGGGAGTAGGCGAAATGAATTATTATATTTATAAAAACATATTTGGCAATGGAACCCTAACTGACCGACTTCTTGAGCATTGTATAAAAATAAAAGATAGTTATGGAAAAGAAATATTAATTGAGAATCAAAATAAATTTTATGATTACAAATATGGAATTGAAGTATCAGGGATTACTACTGCTGCTAAAATTAATGTATTGGACAATAAATTTTTTAATGCTAATATTACTAACGGTTTAAATTTTGATGGCACTGCTATAAATATTAATAATCAATTCCCACTCTCCCGTGTTGAGTCTGGACTTATTCAAGGAAATCAAATAGGTTCAATATCACCAAGTACTGAATCCAGAATCGGCATTCACCTACGAAATGTTGGAACTTTTACAATACAAAACAATGATATTTTCTTTCATCAGGGAGCTTCTCCTAGTTTCAATTTCAGAGGAATCAGATTAGAAAATGTGCCCGGATGTTTGATTGCTGGAAATGAAATTTCTAATTCTAGTTTTACGGCTGGGGCATCAAGTACTCTTTTGGCGATTCGTGTTGACGCTTCTAGTGTGCCGAAAATTAAATGCAATACTATTTCAAATATGGGTTGGGGAATGCAGTTTGTGGGCAACAATGATTATGTATCGCTTATCGAAAACGGACTCAGCCAATACGACTTAGGCATTCAATTAGGCGATGGGGCGAATGGTGCTTTCATAGGCAATTTTCAAGGTGTACCAGGCATTGGTCTTGATAATAGCTGGTCTGATGACGTTCATGATCGGGTGGAAGGATTATTAACTTTTCTTACCCCTATGCCCTGGTATCATCATGGAGATGAATTGTTCAGTAACCTATATGCTCCAGTTAGGTCAAATAATACTTATTCTATTGCAATTTCTCCAGTAGAAAATCAAACCGGATATTTAGACGATCCTTGTAATAATATTCTACCAATTGCTACAGAAAGAAATTATGGATTTATTGAAATTGCTGAAGATACGGCAAGATACTCAGGTGCTTTTGCTAATGAGTATCTATATATGAGAAAGGAATCCGCCTATAAGTTCCTGACGGCAGATACTGGAAGAATTATTTTGGGCTATGTAGATGATGAAGTTTTTGAAGTGCTTTATGAAACCCTCTCTATCACAAATATTGCTAAATTCGATTCAGTGGTTAAATATTGTTCTGAAAAACAATGGGCAGAAGCGGAAATGATACTCGAAAACATTTCAGATACCAACACGCATGAGCATTATTTAAAGCAGGTTTTAGCTATTCTAATTGAAGCTGAAATGGAAGAGCGAGCATTCGACAATGAAGACTCGTCTATACTTTTGGAAATAGCAAACTTGCATTCACTTGAAGGAGGGTTGGCAGTTAAAATTGCCAGAAACGCTCTGCATCTTGAAATAGAAGATGTCGGTGAATCGGGACTTCGAATATTTAATTCTACCAATAAACCCGAAAGCCCTGAACTTCATTTATGGCCGAATCCGGCATGTGAAAAAATAAATGTCAACAGAACAAAACCAGTAAATTATCAAATATATGATAGTCGAATGCGTTTGATAAAATCCGGAACATGTGTAGAAGGAGTAATACTTACTCACGAATTGCTTTCCGGTTATTATTTACTATTTGTAAATGAAAACAGTATTTCATATAAGCCTCTCAAATTTTGTATAATTAAATAAATCAGGAAAATGAGAAAGACCTACATTCTACTGATAATATTTATTTGCAATTGCAATCTCATGCTTGCTCAGTTTACTAATAATAACTGGTGTTTTGGCGATAGTGCTGGTTTACATTTTGATACAACTATTAGTATTTTTAAATGTGGAACAGGCTTTCCACGTGGCACAGCCAGTATCTCCAATAATAATGGAGAACTTCTTTTTTATGGTTCTAGTAGTAACACCACAAATACTTTTACGGGTCAAATTAAACAAGGTAAATTATTCAATAAATTTCATACTAAATTATTCAATGGAGATACCTTAGTGGGTGGAGAATGGTATCATGACATGCTCATCCTTCCCAAATCAATTATTGATAGCACCTTTTATGTTTTTGTTGCCGGAGTGGTAGTACCAGATTCAGGTCTTTGGTATAATATAGTAGACATGAAATTGCAAGGAGGTCTCGGCCAAGTAGTGCAAAAGAATGTTCGTTATGAAACACATCCAGTACAGGATATGCTCGCCGCTGTAAAACATGGCAATGGTAAAGACTGGTGGTTAGTAACGCGGAGATGGAGAGGTAATGGAGCCGGGATTGGAAATGATGAGTTCTGGATATATCTTATTGATTCCATTGGTATAAATCCATTATCAGTTCAGCATATTGGACTTTCCAACTATGATGGAGGAGGGGATATGAGTTTTAATGCTACAGGGGATAAGCTAGCCCTTTGTGGATGGAACAACTATTTGACAGTTTTCGATTTTGACCGTTGTACAGGTATAATTTCAAATGAATCATTAATAGAAGTAAATGGCACACAGCATCCTTTTAGAGTCTACACCAGCGTCGTATTTTCATCCGATGGAAGTAAATTATATGTGAATTCAAATCAAGAATCATATAATCAAAGTGGTAAGCTTTATCAATTTGACCTAAATTCAGTCAATTTAGCTTCTTCAAGAATATTGATTGACACTTTTCCAGTATTTGCAAGTAACTCTGGCATGGAAAGAGGGCCTAATGGAAAAATTTATATTAGTGCACTTGATTATGGTGGCTGCAGTTACCCATGGCCTACTGGATGTTATACTACATTTAATTCCAACCTCAGCGTCATCAACCTGCCTGACAGTTTGGGAGTTGCTTGTGACTTTCAACTTTTTAATTTTAATTTAGGAGGCTATCGTGCATATTGGGGCCTTCCCAACAATCCTGATTACGAACTCGGTGCATGGGTGGGTTCGCCTTGCGATACATTGAGCGTAGGCCTCTCCCCCAACCCCTCTCCAGAGGAGAGGGGAGCTTGGATGCAGGCGTGGTTTAATCCCGAGTGGAATATGATTCATGTGAATGCGTCGAAGCTAAAAGGGAGTTCAGGG
>JANOAX010000120.1:0-6940 GCA_031411335.1 Bacteroidota bacterium | reverse complement strand
CCACACAATCACTTGAATAGAATGAGCCCAATCGAATTTGAAGAAAAGTGGAAAAACAAGCAATTAAAAGTAATACCGAGAATAACTATATTTAACAATGAATTAGTCTAAAACCGGTCAACCTTATTTAGGGATCTGCAGTTGGATGCTATGACCTAGCCTGAAATAGATAGTCCTAATTTAGTGTCTTCTAGTTGCAAATTTCGCATTTCGTGTTCATTCGCATTTCGCGTCGATTGAATTATTGTTAAAAATCTAATTTGAATTAAACTCAACTTTCTTTTAATGTACTAAAATCTCGATGACACTATTCTCCCCCACATCCATACTCACTTTCCCTCCCATCATGAGTGGTTGATTGTTTTGGATATGTCCGGCTGGAAAATTCATGCACACTGGAAAAGTATATTCACGTACGGCTTCCGAAATAATTTCTTCGGCTGTTTTTCCGAAGGGAATCGCGTTATCGCGCATTTCACTCATGCCGCCTACGATGAGACCAGAAAGTCCGTCCAATTTCCCTGAACGTTTTAGTTGCATCATCATACGATCGATATGATAGAGATACTCATCCAAATCTTCGAGAAATAATATTTTTCCTCTGGTGTCGATATCCGACGCAGAGCCAGACAACGCATACATCAAAGAAAGATTTCCTCCTACCAAAATTCCTTCTTCTTTTCCTTTCCTATTCCATGGTGAATTTTCAATTGAATAACGGATATCCTCACCCGTTAATAGCTTTCTCAAATTCTCGAGTGCATCGGGTGTACATCGATCGCTGCCCATGCTAAACACCATAGCCGCATGTATACTTGGAATTTGAAATTGTTGGTGCAGGTGATTGTGAAAAACAGTTAGATCACTAAAACCGATGATCCATTTTGGATTTTGTGCGAAGCGAATAAAATCAAGTTGGTCGATGATTCGCATACAACCATAACCACCTCGTGCGCTGATGATGGCATCTACCGTTGGATCATCCATCAACTCTTGCATATCAGCAGTTCGTTGTGCATCACTACCCGAAAACTGATTTTCGGCAGCATATAAATTCTTCGCAGTTTTCACTTTAAAACCCCAACTCTCCAATAAAGAAATTCCGGGAGCCAGCTCCTCCGGACTTACTTTTCGTGCAGGGGCACAAATTCCAATGGTACTTCCGGGAACTAAGTAGGGAGGGATTTTCATTGTGACGCAAATATAGGTAGGAGCATCTAAATTACACCACGCATTTGGCAATTGGTGGATTGGTGGGTTGGTGGGTTGGTGGGTTGGTGAATTGGTGGGTTGGTGAATTGCTGCGCCATGAAGTCTGTACGAAGTACTGTACTTCCTGGGTGAATTCGTTTCGCGAAGCTACGACATGAAGTCTGTACGGAACCCAGAAGTTTTAGTGAAGCGAAATACTTCTGGGAAATACTGTACTTTATGGTTGTCGCGAGGCTTCGTGATGGTGGGTTGGTGGAATAGTAGATTAGTGCTTCGTGGCCTCGCGATAGTGGTCCGAAAGGTATCTAGATAGAGCTTTGAAAAATGGAGAATTTTTTCTAAAGTTTCCCTTAACTATTATAAATTAATCATCCTTCCGTTTTGTATCCAACTTGTATGAAAGTCCAATTTGCAAATTCAATAATTTTAAGTTGCTAGAATATTCGTTTGTGGCAAGGGGTGTGTCTTTTTCAGTTTTTACATTAATTAAATACTCGGGGGTAATGAAAATATCAAAATTGAGTGGGCGTATGTTGAAAATTTCGGTGAATTGAAAATTTATTACTCCTCCAAGACCAACATAACTCGATTTAAAAGTACTAAGGATATTTTTGGGGTAGTAAATGTTTGTTGCATTTAAAACACAATATTTAAAATTTGCTCCTGTTTTAATTTTTATTCTCTCCTTTAAGGGTATTGCAAATAATATTGAAGATGACAAACTATGTTTATAATTAGTACTAACAAAACCATATTTAGTAATATTAAAGTTGTCATTTACATCAATTTCGTTTTCAAAATAATCATAAGAAAATAGCAATTCCATCTGCTTATAAATACCTTCAATGTTTAAATAGCCACCAAAACCAAGCGAATTATTGACGAAACTATTATCCGAATATTCAACTCCAGTTCTTAGGCCTATATTTTGTCCAAATGACATTTGATTGAAGAAAATTAGAATTGATAAAATAAATAATTTCTTCCTTTTCATATTTCTATAAGATAAAACAATTCCAAACGCTAATAAACCATATTTTGTTGTTGCTAAGAAATAATAATATAAATGGAAACTAAAAATTGTTAAACACTACAATTCAACTAAGAATTCATTTAAAATTTTTCTTTTGAAGCCAGTTTGAAGTATCACTTGGGAAAGGAATGTTTTTCGAATAAAAAACCTTTTCATTTATTGGTTGAATAATATATTCAGATCCACATTCCCGGAAATACTCGAATTTTTCTAAGACAATCGAATTATTCAATACAACTTTGCCTTTTAATTGATGTACTGTATAAATATCGATTCCACCGCCGCCGCAACCAGTTTCATTAAAATATTGAATAACAATTGAATCATTCAATATTTTATATACTCCCCAATTAACTCGACTCTTATGTAGAAATTGTCTTTTCGAGATTTCCTTCCAGAATTCTTCTATAGGACTTAAAGCACAGTAGCCATCATTATACAATATCATACTTTTTACAAAAGAAAATGTACTTCCCGGATCCAATTCAAAATACATTGCTTTTTCCAAACACGTCCCAGAATCAGTCAAATGTATGTTCCAATAATCCTTCCTTACATGAGAAATTGGTGCACAAGCAGTATACAATGTTATTAAACTAATTACAAAAAGTTTCGGTACACTGAACCAATTATACATTTCGGTTTAAATAAGTAGGATTTTTAATGTTTAGTAAAGATAGAAAATTCTCGAAAAGTGGTAATCAAATTACCGGGTAACGGCATACTTCAACCTGAAATTTACAGCACACTTCAACCTTATCTACAATACACTATTTATCTTTATCTACTTGAATGGGATTACCTGTTCGATAATTAATTTTAAAATTATTTAAAACAGGTATTTGATTGGCGGGTAAAAAAACACTGGCGCCGACGCCGATAAAAATCCCTCCTCCTACTAATGGATCAATTATAGGTCTAGCCTTGTTCCCTTCGTATGAATATTTTGGTGCTGTTTGACCAAAAAAATAAAAATCTAATCCTTCTCTTTTCAGTTCATAAAAACCCATCTTAGTTGCTTTGAGTAGAAAATTACCATCGTGAACCGCATAAACCGTTTTGCTATCCAATTCTACATTCTTCCCTTTTTCCTCACTCCATACCATAACTCTAATTTTATCAGTATGAATTGAGTCAATATAAATTGTGGTGGTGTCTGGAGAATTATTCTTAAATTGATTGTAATCGTAATAAATTCCTGGTTTAAAATTTTCCGTAACGTAAATTGGAATTTTCATCCTTTCTACGCTGTCAAGAATTTGCAACTCTTCAAAAGTATAAGAAGTTCCATTTCTCGTTTGAAGATTGTCAACCTTTTTTAATTCAACAGCCACTTCGCATAAATGCTCACTAACCGATTTAAGAAGTTTTTTTGTCAAGTCCGTTGACGATTTCATTCGATAAACACTATCAATAGAATATAATTCTTCGTATTTATTCTCTTCGTATTTCTTAAATATTCGCATTGTTAATTTAAGGCTTCCAACATCCCACATTTCTTCTGCTTTCTCGCTTAAACTCAAATCATACAAAATGATAGAAATTTCATTTTCGGTAGTAGGGCTAACCTCCTTACTCTGAAAAAAGTTACATAAACCTTCGATAAAATTACCTTTGAAATTAACTGGTGTATTTACATTAAATATCCCTGTTTGAACAAAACCTAATGTTTTTTTCGTTAACCGACGGTCAATTCCATTCACTTTAGTGAAAGGAGAAATCCCCTTTGCACATTTATTTGAAAGTATTAAAGTGGTTTCTTGAGCTTTAGAAATATTTAATTTGAAAAAGAATAGGGTGGCGAATATAAAATACTTTAAAAAGCAACGATCGAAACAGGATATAATTTTCATTGATTTGAATACTTACAATATTTAGGTTAGTATGCTGAGAATTGCGAGATATCAATTACATTTAGCTGAATCAGCTGGTAAATAATTTGATTTGACTAAATAATACTCAAATCTATCTACATTAGGATAATAAATTGTATCGCCTGGATTATATATAATTCCTAGAATTGTGTCGCTAGTTGTCTTAAAGCTCCAAATAGGAGTAGACTTAGTAAAAGGGAAATAGGTTGAATCCATCTCTTGGGGCAATATACAATAATTATGAGGTAAAGTTGCCGAATTTGCTTCACATGCTACTACCCATCGAAGTACTAAACTATTAAAATAATAATAGGTGCCATTAGAGTCAATTGGCAAGAAAAATTCTCCTACTTTATCATTGTTAATATCATAAGCTTCGGTCTTTATTTGAATGTATTGTATTGAAGTTGGACTAATATTTTCATTCGAATCCGATTTACAACTCACACAAAATAACACAATGACCAAAAGCATCTTGAAGGAACCTCTGACTAAAATATTTTCCAATCTTATCATAATTTAAATATTACCAAAGTCCATTCTACCTACATTTAGCTTAATAAAAAGCTTTAAATCAATTACTAAAAATACTATACAACAGAGTCAAATAAAATATCCTTCATATCTTCAAACTTCACCGATTAAAATTACTAGAATTCACTGAATAAATCAAATATTAACAGAAAAATTCAGTAACATATTATGTCAGTAGTAAATACACTTTTAATTTTCAATATTCCAATCTCAATGTTAACTATTAGCGAGCTGAGAAATGCTACCAAAAATCAACATAGCCTCAACCAAAGCAAAGCAGGGTCAAACCAATCAAACCTGTCTCTCAGACTTGTATTATTCTCGAAGAAATATCCTCGTTTAGGAAGTATAACCCTCTTATTTTCAAATTTTCAAATTAATACATTTTCAAATTAACTAGATTTGCATAGAATTTACAAGACCGAAGAAAATCCCCCTATGCGCTATTTAGTTACTGCCGCCTTGCCTTATGCCAATGGTCCTTTACACATCGGACATATTGCAGGTTGTTATTTGCCTTCCGATATATTTGTTCGCTATCAACGTTTGATGGGTCGGGATGTGAAGTACATTTGTGGGTCGGATGAGCATGGTGTGCCTATCACCTTGCGTGCGCGCAAAGAAGGTATTACACCCCAACAAGTGGTGGATACGTATCATGTCATGATGCGCGATAGCTTTCAGGAGTTCGGAATTTCTTTTGATATCTATCATCGTACTTCTGATAAAATTCATCATGAAACGGCGTCTGATTTTTTTACAACTCTTTACAATAAAGGAATTTTTAAAGAAGAAGAATCGGAACAATATTTTGATGAGGAAGCAAATCTATTTTTAGCCGATCGATACATCACGGGTACTTGTCCGAACTGCGCCAATCCAAATGCTTACGGCGATCAATGTGAAAAATGTGGAAAGACATTAAGTCCGCGTGAACTCATCAACCCCCACTCTCAGCTCAGCGGAAAAGCTCCCGTATTGCGCAAAACGAAACATTGGTATTTGCCCTTAGATACGATGCAGCAAGAGTGGTTGAATGAATGGTTGTTGAGTAAGGAAGATGCTTGGAAGAAAAATGTTTTTGGTCAATGTAAAAGTTGGCTCGATCAGGGATTGCAGCCACGCGCAGTAACGCGCGACCTCGATTGGGGTGTGCCCGTTCCTTTGCCTGGAAATGAAGGCAAGGTTTTGTATGTGTGGTTTGATGCGCCCATCGGTTACATCTCCGCGACGAAAGCATTAACTTCTCAATGGGAAGATTATTGGAAGAAAGATGATAGTAAGTTGATTCATTTTATTGGAAAAGATAATATCGTTTTTCATTGCATCATTTTCCCCGCCATGTTAAAAGCACACGGTGATTACATCTTACCTGAAAATGTTCCTGCTAATGAATTTTTAAATTTAGAAGGCGATAAAATTTCTACCTCACGCAATTGGGCGGTTTGGTTGCACGAGTATTTATTGGATTTCCCCAATAAGCAAGATGTCTTGCGTTATGCACTTTGCGCTACGGCGCCTGAAACCAAGGACAATGATTTCACTTGGAAAGATTTTCAAGATCGTAACAACAATGAGTTGGTAGCCGTGTTCGGAAATTTTGTGAATAGAACATTGGTGTTGACTGCTAAATATTTTGAAAATAAAGTTCCTGCAAGAGGGAAATTAGATGATGCAGAAAAAACTTGTTTGGATGCACTAACCTCTGCACCAAAATTGGTGCAAGAGAGTATTGAACGTTATCGTTTCCGTGAAGCGCTGTCACATGTGATGGATTTAGCAAGAGCCGGAAATAAATATTTAGCTGATACGGAACCTTGGAAATTATATAAAACAGATCCAGAAAAAGTAGGAACAATTTTAAATATAGCACTCGAAATAACGGCTGCTCTCTCTTATTTATGCGAACCGTTTCTTCCTTTTACTTCGAAGAAATTACAAGGCATGTTAAACATTGATGCGAAAAATTGGGAGGAGGCTTTTGGTAATGATGCATTCACCCCCGGACATCCACTAAATGAAGCCTCTTTATTGTTTGACAAAATAGAAGACGAAGCCATCGCGCAACAAATAGCAAAATTGGAAGCAACAAAAATAAATAACGCTCCTGCAGCAGAAATATCTACAGTAGAAAAAGCATTTACTCCTTTTAAGGATGTTACCACTTACGACGATTTCAGTAAGATGGATTTACGAATAGCCACCATTATTGCAGCAGAGAAAGTAGAGAAAGCCGATAAGCTTTTAAAACTTACATTGGATACGGGGATCGATACACGCACTGTTG
>JANOAX010000119.1:0-1732 GCA_031411335.1 Bacteroidota bacterium | reverse complement strand
TGGAAATCCCTATCCGGGTATGACCCAAGGTATCTTACCAGGTTTTCTTATAGGACAACAATTTAATGGAACTGGAACTCCACTTAATGATAGAAATGGAGCTCCTTTAATTTTCACCCCTGCAGTAAAAGCTATTGAAGTGGGAAGTAATTTGGAAGTAACTGGTATTCGTGTTGTAAAATATCCAATTGATTATGCGTCTGAGCAGATCAAATGGCGTTTAGAGATGTTGATAAAAGATGATGAAAAGAATATTAGATATTTCAACTCTATTATTGGCACTTTGAATGATGAACGGCAAGAACTTGAGGATGAACTCTGGGTAAGTAAGGAATATGACCATTTAGCCAAGGAATCGCAAGGTGCCGCTGACAAATTCTATGAGGAGTACTTGAACGAAAAAGAACACGTAATCATTGAGTTTTATGAAAAAGATACAGGGAAGCATTTAATTTACAAAAGCAAATTTGCATCCGCCACTCAGCTAGATAAGGTAGCATCTGAATACATGAGAATTTTTTTCAAATACATGAAGCATATTAACTATTCAAATATTGGGTTTAGACTTCAAAGTGTGCAGAAAGGGTCAAAGGGGGCCGCAGCCGAAATGGAAAGGCTTAAAGGTAGCGGCAAGCCTTAACAACAAATATATTTCTATAACTAATCGAATAAAAAACACATGAAAAAAAATGTAATTTCCTTTATCTTACTATTACTACTTACTAGCTGTTTCAACTCAGTACACAACCAAGATGGAGCAAAGAACAATAACCGATTCACCTTTTATCATTGTAACCAAACATTAGGAGCAAAATTCATAGAAGGTAATTGCAATCGAATAGATCACAAACCATTATATCAGACCTCAAGTAATCCATTGATTTATCATAGAGAATGCAGTGAGTGCCCTAATACTAGTTTCATGATTTCTAATGACAGTTTAATTTTTAATATTGCCATTGACAGTCTTTCTGAACTAGAGTTTAAGAAATATTATAAGAAATATTCCTCAGAACTTGGAGCACCGCGTGAAGAAGAATCAAGCAATGGATATTCTTTAACTTGGCAATTAAGAAATGAAGATATTATGATAAAATTATTTAAAACAAAAGATGCAGTGCGGAATAATAACTTTAATTATAGGCTAAGAATTGACGATATCAATTCGGCTGGGTTTCGGTAGGCTTAAATAACGCCAATGCAGCATACTCAGCACAACTTGCCTCCGCCACTGTAGGCGCGGCTGTGGGGGATGTGGTGAGTGGGGTTGATAAAATTGATCCAGAACCATCATTAAACGACTGTGGAAAACTAAGGGAAACATTCGACAAGTTGAGAGTCTATTTGCACATAGATGAAAACATGATGGTAGACCAAAATGCAAGTGGCATTATACCAGTAACAGACCCTGACCAACTTAAAACTATGAGCACCGGCCCTATGGTATTGCCCACCAAAGGGTATTTCTATACATTTGTAACAAACCAAAGTAACAAGATGGTGGAGTACAATAACTTTGCAGTGAGGCATAAGCGTGGAGTACTTCGTGCACATTACGACTACTATGCATATGGTCTTATGTGGAGCGACCCAACTCCAGCTTTAGCTGGTGAGGGAGTGCACGACAACACCTTTCAGGGTAGCGAATGGCAACAAAACGAATTTGGAACAACAGGCCTTGACCTTTACCAATTTGAAGCCCGTATGTACGACCCAGTTATTGGCAGATGGA
>JANOAX010000118.1:0-11297 GCA_031411335.1 Bacteroidota bacterium | reverse complement strand
CTCTATCGTGGTAGATTTTATTTCTGAAAACTCCTTTAATATCATTTACAATTCTAACAAAAAAGGCCCCTTTCAAACTGAAAAATGGATTAGCTTTCCAGAAGCCGATTTCAAATTTTCTATATATGATTATAAAACCATTAGTTTTCTTCAGCAAGATTTAAGTAATGATGCTTTTTATTTTAGGATTAACAGTATTTCAGAATTAACTACATTAATTTCAAAATCATTGTTGATTACACCATTAAATGTAGAGGCGCAAACGATACAAATCAAATATAAAGATAAAAACCAACAAAAGGCTTCGGATATCGTTAATGGAATTGCTGATGAATTTAACAAATATGACCTAGAAAAGAACTCCGAAGTTGCGGATAAAATTTTAGATTTTATTGACAATACTATTGCAAGCATTGACATAGAACTTAGCAATTCAGAAAATTCTTTAGAACGCTTTAAAAAAGAAAATAAAATTGTTAACCCAGAAATGGCGGCAAACAGTATTATGCGCCAGTTAGAAAGTCTACAAACTCAAATATATGCATTTGATCATGAAATAACACTGTACTCGCGAATCAGGAAGGAAGTATTAGGATCGAATGATATTACAAAGTTTTTAATGAGTCTATCTGGAAGGTCTGACAATAGTACTATTACTACTCAACTAGCAAAACTTCAAAGTTTAATTGATCAAAGAGATCAAATCAAATTACAAGCTACAGAGAATAGTGAGGTTTTTAAAGCAGTTCGTCTTCAACTTGAAACACAGCAACAACTTGTATCCAGAACTTTATTAAATGAAGAATTAAACTTCAAGGCAAAGAGAGAGAGTATTCTAAAAGAAATTGGCATCATAGAAAGCAAACTTGGTGCTTTACCTCAACAACAAGCTGAGTATGGTCGATTAACGAGACTTTTTACAATCAATGAAAAATTTTATTCCCTACTCCTTGAAAAAAAGGCTGAATTTTCTATAACTCGTGCTGGTTATGTTCCTCAACATATTGTTTTAGTAACTGATTTAGCAACTACTCCTCCTGTTTCTCCAAATAAAGCGCTCATTATAAGTGCATGTTTGATCATTGGTTTTTTATCAGGTTTCATTTTAATAATTACGCGTTATTTGTTGTACAATGAAATTAACTCATTGGAAGAAGTTGCACTATACACAGATGCTGCTATGCTTGGAATTGTACCGAAATACAAACGTGAAATTCCGATTTCTCAGCTATTAGTTGATAAAAATCCAAAATCAGTCATTTCAGAAGCATTCCGGTCAATTCGAACGAATTTGCAATTTATCTCGAATAAAGACGGAGCTAAAATAATTGCTTTAACATCAACAATATCAGGTGAAGGGAAAACATTTAATGCCATTAATTTAGCTGGTGTAATTGCATTTTCGGGTTTAAAAGTAGTCATCTTAGACTTAGACATGAGAAAACCAAAAATCCATTTAGGATTCAATGTTGAAAACAATCATGGAATAAGTACATTACTTATCGGAAAAGACAAACCAGAAAATTGCATTATTAAAAGTTCGCTTGCTAATCTTGACTTCATAACTGCTGGACCTATCCCACCTAATCCTGCAGAGTTAATCATTAATCCAAAAATGGAAGAATTACTGGATTTCTTAAAGAGGATTTATGATATCATCATTATTGACTTGCCACCAGTAGGCATTGTTAGTGACGGTATACCCATTATGCAAATTGCAGATTATCCACTTTATATTTTAAGAGCTAACTATTCTCGTAAGATGTTCGTTGTCCAAATCAACAAACTGATTAATGAAAATAAAATAAAAAATATTTCTGTAATCCTAAATGGTGTAGAAATGTCTAAACTAAAATATGGTTACGGCTATGGTTATAGTTATGGATATGGTTACGGATATGGATATAGTTATGGTTACGGATATTACGAGGAAGACGAAGAACCTACAACTTTATGGAATCGTATAACCTCTGTATTTAAAAAGAAAAGCGATTAAGAAATGGAAGTGACGCGATTTAACATTGAAGGACCCCTCTTATTCAAACCAAAAATTTTTCATGATGATAGAGGTTATTTTTATGAATCTTTTAATGAAAAGGTATTTCATACATTAGGACTAAAAATGAAGTTCGTTCAAGATAATCAATCAAGTAGTCATAAAAATGTTTTACGGGGCTTACACTTTCAACATCCTCCATTCGATCAAGGGAAATTAGTACGCGTATTAAAAGGGCGTGTACATGATGTAGCCGTCGACATCCGAAAAAATTCACCCACGTTTGGACAACATTTACGGGTTGAATTGAGTGCATTCAACAACTTTATGTTCTGGATCCCGCCAGGATTCGCACATGGTTTCTTATCTTTGGAAGAAGATACTATTTTTCTGTATAAATGCACCAACGTTTATCATAAAGAATCAGAAAGTGGTATTTTATGGAATGATAAAGATCTTTCTATCGACTGGGGCTGCGACGCGACGCCTATCGTCTCCGAAAAAGATATAGAACTCCCATCTTTCCAAAAATTAGAATCAAGATTTGAAATCATGACGTCCAATGACTGAACAGTTTCTTCAACATAGCAGCTTTATTCTGTACACGCTCTTTCTAATAATTGCGGTAACATTTTCTTTAATGATCAACGCCTTGTTTTTACGATTCTTCAAAACACTTGGCATTCGAAATAATTTAGATGGCACGATCATTCGTTGGGGCGCCATGTCCAAACCTAGTATTGGAGGAATTACTTTTTATATTATGTTTCTTCTTTCATTAGCTAGTTACTCTATTTTATTTGAACCTGCACAAGATGCTTACCAACTCGGTTTTGTTGGATTACTTTTATCGAGTGGTACCGGCTTTTTGATCGGGTTAGCTGACGATGCTTACAACACAAAACCTTGGTTGAAATTTGGAGTTCAACTCCTTTCAGGTCTTATTTTAATAAGTACTGGCATTAGCATTCATATTTTTTCGAGTGATTTATTGAATTATATTGTTACCTTATTTTGGGTAGTTGGGATCATGAATTCAATTAATATGCTCGACAATATGGATGGAATCACCACGATAGTTTCCATCGGAATTATTTTAAACACCATTTACATTATTATTCATAACAATGATATCGTTAACATGCATCTATTGGTTTTAATTGGTGTATTAGCTTCATTGGTTGCCTTCTTACGTTTCAATTGGCATCCTTCAAAAATGTATATGGGTGATACGGGAAGTCAATTTCTCGGTGTCTTTTTAGCCACCATGGGAATTATTTATTTCTGGAATGATCCATATTCTTCAGAAGCTCCAGCGACTGGAAAATTATTGGCAGGAACGATAATGACATTTATTCTTCCCATTTTAGATACAACCGTCGTAGTGGTAAATAGACTTTCTGCAGGTCGATCCCCATTCGTTGGAGGAAAAGATCATACAACACACAGTCTTGCTTTACTTGGGCTAAGTGACACTCAAGTAAGTTTTGTTTTTGTCGGTCTCGCCTTACTTTCTCTTTTGATGAATGTGCTTATTGAAGAATTTGTTGGAGAGTGGAACTATTCTGCGTCCATTTTCTTCCTTTGTTACTTTGTTATTTTATTAAGTTTCTTCTTTTACACCACAAGAAATAAGAAAATTAAAAGCAGAGAGCGGCTTCGCGAAATCAAATTGAGTCAAGGAGAAACTTCAAGCATACAAAATTAATTCTTCTTATCGAGTAAATGAGGTCTGCGTTCCTTGGTTCGCTGTAGTGACTTTTCATATTTCCACTGCTCAATATTCTTTTCATGTCCTGACAATAAAATATCAGGAACTTTCCATCCTCTAAATTCAGCAGGACGTGTATAAACAGGTGGAGCTATTAAATCATCTTGAAAAGAATCTGACAGCGCTGATGTTTCATCATTTAAGACGCCAGGAATTAAACGAATTACAGTATCGCATAGCACAGCTGCTCCCAACTCTCCTCCCGACAAGACATAATTTCCTATACTTATTTCACGAGTAATAAAATGTTCACGTACTCGCTCATCCACTCCTTTATAATGTCCACAAAGGATCATCATATTTCCAGAAAGTGATAATTGATTTGCTAATGGTTGGTCCAACAACGTTCCATCCGGACTCATATAAATCACTTCCTCGTAATCATTTTTACTTTTCAATGTTTCAATACAAAGTGCAATTGGTTCAATCATCATCACCATTCCTGCACCACCACCAAAGGCGTAATCATCGGTGTTACGATGTTTACTTAATGCATAATCTCTCAAATTGATTAAATTCACTTGTACCAATCCTTTTTCCTGAGCACGTTTTAAAATAGAATGCTGGAAAGGACTTTCCAGTAATTCGGGATGCACGGTGATGATATCGATACGCATGTTTTGTTTTAAATTTAAACTTTCTTGATCATTAAATAATGTTGGATGTCGTTGTAAAGTACAAAAGTTTCCTTCACTTTCGTATAACCACATGCTAAATAAAATTCCAACGCATTTTCACGCGCTTGTAAAACGATGGTTTTTACTCCTGCACTCATTGCTAAACTTTCCAACTCTTCCATCATCATTTTCCCAATTCCTTTTCCACGTTGTCCGGTATCAACTGCCATATATCGAATTTGAGCTTCATGTGGAGAGTTCAGATGAAAACGTCCACAAGCGATGATATTTCCATCTTCATCGACGATCATCCGTTGTAAACTATTTTCTTCCTGATCATCACGTTCGGTTCCTTTGGGCTGCCCCCATGGCTTTCGAAGCAATTTCCATCGAAAGAAAAAATAATCCTCAATCCTATTTTCATGGTAGGGATCTGCAAATTTTAATTTATTCATCGTCATCATATACGCTCTATTTTAAAGGCCACTGTCGCCATTCGCTTACTTATTTTTCCATTGGGTTCTACTTGCTCCAACACCATTTCTTTTGCCAAAGTATCATTCAATACCTCATCCAACTTTCTAATTTTCGCTGCAGGAACTTTTGCTTGGTGCAATTTTGATAAAACGGTAGCTGCATCTTGCTTGTTGAATAATGTAGTTAACTCCGATTGCAAATCAATTCTATTTTTTACACGATCTGCATTGGTTAAAAATTTACATTCATTTGCGAGTGATCGTTTTTCCAACACATCACATAAATTTCGAAACTGCCCATCGGTCCCCACCGCTAACAAAATTGGTTGCTGGTCCTTACTCAACACCTTTTCACCATAAGGGGCGATATTGGGATGCAAGGAACCTAACTGCGACGGCACTACGTTCGTATTAAGATAGGCACTGGATTGATTGATTAATGATGCCAATGCAGATCGATACAACGAAGTAGAGACGACTGCACCTTTTCCGAATTTTTCTCGCTTCCATAATGCTAAAAGTATTCCTTCCTTGAGTTGATGAGCGGCTAATACATCAATGAAAGCAATGGGAAGCTTCAAAGGATCGTCACTGGGATTTCCATTGATCGACATCATTCCTGATTCCGCTTGCAATACGGCATCATAGGCAACACGCTCTTCGGAATCAAACCCATGAATTTCACCAATGACTAATGAAGGATAACGTTCAAGCAGTACCGAACTTTTCAAATCAAACTTTTCTGCATCGCCCTCTTTAAAGTTGACAATAAGCACATCTGCACTTTGCAAATATTCTGAAAGTTGTGCTCGATCAGAAGACTCCCCTAAATCAAGTAAAACAATTTGTTTATGCCAATTCACACAATGATAATAAGCAGAAGCTGGATCATCCTTAGATTCATGAACTGATTTCCACCCACGGGTTGGATCACCACCTGTCCTTTTATTTTCAATTTTAATGACTTCAGCACCTAACTCAGCGAAAAACATTCCCACTGCTGGACCCGCCAAAACGGTGGCCAATTCAATTACTTTAAGTCCTTTCAGGGAATCCGTCAACATGTGTCACACTTCTAGGCCTTAAAAATACTTCAGCCAGCATGCAACGAATGCCACCTCCTCCAATTTTTTCAATCATCCGGATGTCAACAACCACAAAGTTGGATCGTTTAGAAATCAATCCTTTCTGTTCAAGTGTCAGATTTTGAAAGGCTGAGGTCGAACAAATCGTAAATAATTTCCCCTCTTTATTTTGGAGTTGAAGCATGTTCCCACAGAAATGCTGGACTTGATTCCAGGAAATAGAAATAGCTTCCAAATTGCCCTCTTTAAAAAACTGCAAGAGCTTCGATTTTTCGAATGGATCAACAATCCCATCTTCATAATAAAGTACATAACCCAACCCCATATTCATGATCACATTGGTATGGTAAATGGGTAGAAGTTGGGCATCTAAGCAAGTAAATAAAAATGGAGTATAATTTAAAGAAGAACAAACATCAATAAAAACTACTTCATCTGTTCTTGGACTTCGAATCGCGAAAGCTATTTTTTGCAAATGATCAAATACAATACTTCCCGTTCCTTCTAAGTATAAATACTTTTTCTCATAAATACTATAATCATGGATTTCATCTACTATAAAATTGTTCTTCAAATCAACGAGCATGTTTCCGTTTCTTTCTCGCTGTCGATTAGCGGCCATCATTGGGTAAATGATTAATTTGTTTTGCTCATGCGTGCTGAAACAATTATTCGGGAAGATACAATCAGGCGCCAATATATCATCAGATTGAGAAACGAGAACTTCAATTCCAACATTATTTAATTGCTCTACTACGCGATCAAATTCCAATAATGCCAGTTCAGACACTTTTTCAACTTCCAACTTAGTCTGAAAAGAATTACTGCTAGAAGTTTCAGGATTAAAACCAAATCGCGCTGGACGAACCATCAAAACGGATTGCGCAATATGATGGTGAACTAACATTATTAAATGTCTTTACTAGAATCTGAAAAATACTTTATTGCCAATTCATACCCTTTTAATCCAAGTCCACCGATGAGTCCAACGCATTTGCTCGCCATTAAACTGTGATGACGAAATTCTTCTCTCGCCAAAACATTGGAAATATGCAATTCAATTACTGAAGTTCGAATGGCTGCAACGGCATCCGCAATTGCTACCGAAGTGTGCGTATAACCGCCGGCATTCAAAATAATTCCATGAGAAGAAAAGCCAACTTCATGCAATCGATTAATGAGTTCGCCTTCCACATTACTTTGAAAATAATGAAGGTCGATATCTGGAAAAAGTTTCTTTAAATTTAAAAAATATTCTTCAAAAGTCTTCACGCCATACACTTCTGGCTCACGAATACCCAACAAATTCAAATTTGGACCGTTAATAATATCTATGCGCATCATGTACAAATTTACAAAAAATATGAATCATTAATTATCTTCGTACAGTCATGAACGCCTGGACACCCTACATAAAAGGATTTAGAAGTTATTCGCAATTGGAACGTTCACTGTCCTCCAATACGGTGGAAGCTTATGAGCATGACATTGAAAAGTTAGTCCAATTTTTAGATTTTAAGCAATACAGTTTTTCTCCTGAACAAATCAAACATGAACATCTTCAGGAATTTCTTCGTTGGGTGAGTGATTTGGGAATGATGGCAAGAACGCAAGCACGCGTGTTGTCAGGAGTAAAAGCATTTTACAAGTACTTGTTGATGGAAAATGTTTTGCAAGATGATCCAACTGAATTAATAGAAGGTCCAAGCATTGGTAAAAAACTTCCTGATTTTCTTACAGTAGAAGAAATAAATATATTGTTATCCGCTATCGATTTAAGTTTACCGGAAGGTCAACGAAACAAAGCGATGCTCGAGACCTTGTATTCTTGCGGACTGCGTGTATCAGAACTTATCGGATTGCAATTAAGTCAAAGTTATTTTAATGATGGTTTTGTAAAGGTAACTGGTAAGGGTAACAAAGAAAGAATTATACCAATGGGTAATTCAGCCATAAAACAAATTGGGTTGTATACGGATGGAATTCGAAATCATTTGCCGATTCAAAAAGGGCATGAAGATTATATTTTCTTAAATCGAAGAGGACGAAAATTAAGTCGGGTGATGGTTTTTATGATCATCAAAGATTTGGCTTCGAGAGCTGGAATTAGAACAACAATAAGTCCACATACCTTTCGACATTCATTTGCCACACATTTAATTGAAGGAGGTGCTGATTTGAGAGCTGTTCAAGAGATGCTTGGCCACAGCAGCATTACTACTACGGAGATTTATACCCATCTTGACAAGGACTATTTACGCTCGGCTATCTTACAGTTTCATCCACGTAAATAGCGGCGTTAGATATAAGTTTGAGTGAAATTAATCGAATCGTTAAGAAGAAATAATAACTTCTAATTACGTCATAAACTACTGTAAATCTATACATTAATTAAAATATTAAAGAAAAAAAATGATCTGATTCACTCAAGAAGACTTGTATTTTTTTGGGGTTAAATCAATAAGCCTTAATTTTATCAAAATACAAGAGATACATGGCATATACCTATCAAGACGCTTCGATCGTAGACATCATAGATGAGACAGAAAAAGTTAAACGATTTTTCATAAAAGTTCCAGATGAAATACCATTCTCTTTTAAAGCTGGACAATTCATAATGTTGGATTTACCCCTCGATTCAAAATATACAAATCGTAGTTATTCCATTGCATCTGCGCCTTCAAAAGACAATATTTTTGAATTATGCATTGTACTCAACGAAAAAGGATTGGGGACACCACTCCTCTGGGAAAAGTATGATATTGGGACGCAATTAAAAATTTCAAAAGTGTTAGGTAAATTCCAATTGCCTGACCCTATTGATCGCGACTTATGTTTTATTGGAACTGGGACAGGTGTTGCTCCTTTACGTTCACAAATCGTACATATCTTAAAAAATAATATTCCACATAAAAATTTATACTTGATTTTTGGTAATCGTTGGGAGAAAGATATTCTTTATCGCAAGGAGCTAGAAGAATTAGCGGCTGAATATCCAAGTTTCCAATTCATTCCTGTTTTATCGCGTCAAAATGATGGATGGAAAGGCAAAACAGGATACGTTCATAGTATATACGAAGAAATTTTTGCGGATCAACGTCCAGCTTATTTTTATATCTGCGGATGGGCGGATATGCTAAAAGAAGCGCGACAAAGACTCGATATTTTAGGATATGACAAAAAAGCGATTCGCTTTGAGTCGTATGATTAAAGAGTTGCAAAACATAGTATACTAAATTTCGTTTTAAACTGTTATCTTCCTCTAACTCATCAATTTCTTAAAAAATGCTAAACGAGTTGAGATCGAAAAAACTAAGTCAGATTTTAAATCAGAGCCCCGCTTCTGAATTTGGATTTGGCAATACCACCAATGGATCCGGAGAGCGAACCTTAAACAAAGATGGCACAGCCAATATTAAACGTATTGGAGAGCCACATTTCAATGTAGTGAATATTTACCATTCACTTATCACTATGTCGTGGTTAAACTTCAGCATCTTGGTTTTTGGTTTTTACTTTTTTGTCAATTTATTATTTTCTACACTCTATTATATTCTTTGTCCCGATGCTATTGCAGGAATGATTTATACCACCGAAGCAGAAAAGTTTTTGGAAATATTTTTCTTTAGTTCACAATCACTCACCACAGTTGGATATGGAAGGTTAAATCCTACAGGGATATTTGCAAGTTCCATTGCCGGCATTGAATCCATGATGGGTTTATTGGGATTTGCATTAGCCACAGGATTATTGTATGGAAGATTTTCTCGCCCCACCGCAAAACTATTATACAGTGAAAATATTATCATTGCACCTTACAGCCACCCTACTTTATCTGTCGATTCACCTACCGCACTGATGTTCCGCGTGGCTAATTTGAGAAGAAATCAATTAATTGAAGTAGAAGCCTTGGTATTATTTTCGTACAATCAAAATGTAAACGGAGTCATACAACGAAAATTTGCTAACCTAAAACTAGAGGTTGCAAAAATAAGTTTTCTTGCACTTTCTTGGACCCTTGTTCATCCCATCAACGAGGAAAGTCCACTACGCAACTTAGTAGAAAATGATGTAGAAGAACTTGACGCTGAATTCATGATTAGTATTAAAGCCATTGATGATACCTACGCACAACAAATCTTTGATCGAAATTCTTATTTTTGGAAAGAAATGAAATGGAACGCAAAATTTTTGCCGATGGTAACTAAGTCTGAAACAGGAAAAACCATTATCGATTTAAAAAAAATATCTGAAATTGAAAATATTGAAATTGAACATGTATAGAATATTTCTAATACTTTCTTTCACTTGGATTGCAGGAACTTCGTGGTCACAAGTAGTAAAAAGTGAATTGCAAAAATTTCAACAAGGAGAAAAATTACAGCAGGAAGAAAAATGGAGTGAAGCCCTTGTTATTTATAAAGAACTATTGAAAAGAGATTCATCCAACATTGAATATTTATGGAGAACATCGTTCATGTATTCCATAATTGGCTTTGAACAAAAAACAGAGAGTTCAAAACAAGAGTGGTATGAAAAGGCAGCTTATTTAGGAAAGAAAGCCATCACACAACATCCTCAGAATGCGAATGCACATTACGTCTATGCAGTTGCGCTAGGCAGAATGACCGAATCTGCAAGCAACAAAATAAAAATCGAGAATGCCAAGTTAATTAAATCAGAGGCGGAACTCACTATTAAACTCGATCCGAAAACGGCAGGAGCTTATCACATTCTAGGAAGATGGCATCGCGAAATTGCTGCATTTAATTTTTTTGAAAGAACCATGATAACAGCCATCTTCGGAGGGTTGCCTGGAGGAACTTATGATGAGTCGATAAAGCATTTTGAAAAAGCCATTTTGTTAGAGCCCATGAACGCATTACATTATTTTGAGTTGGCACTTTCGTTGCTTGCACGAGACGAAGAAAATGATAAACAGAATGCGAAAAATTGGCTTTTTAAAGCAACACAAATTCAGGTGAAAAGTGCAGATGATAAAAACAATAAAAGTAAATGCGAGAAATTGTTAAAGGAAATATAAAGCAACACCAACGCTTCCTATAAAAAAGTCCAATCGCTTAAACGAACTGCTTTTTTCTCGGCTAAAGCTTTACCTTGATCACAACATAAACAGTATTCAGTAATTTACTTTTGATCGAACTAATACAAGAAATTTTTTGGGTTAAAATAGTATTTCAATTTGCATTTCACACAATCCGTGTAATCCGTGACTCCGTGCCTGCCTGCCGCAAGCAGGGTAAAAATTACAAGTTTTATATGAACATAAATTTGTTCAATCAAAAATAATTGAGAAGACTTATCTATTAAGATTAGAAAAAATTAACCTTA
>JANOAX010000117.1:0-13027 GCA_031411335.1 Bacteroidota bacterium | reverse complement strand
GGTGATCTGTTTGCTGCAGGTGCATTTGATAGTACGGGAAATGTTCCTTTAAGAGCACCAATTGCAAAGTGGGATGGTTCGAGTTGGGTTTCTGTTGACACAGTAAGTCATTGTAATAAGTAGTAAAGGCTAGTTTGCTGCCATCCGGAGAAGCTTTCAATTCTCCAATAGCATCGTAATTAGCTATTCCCGGAATCCCTGGTTGAGGGGTATAAATTACAGGTCCTATAGAGAAAATTTGTGGAATCGTATCAATTCCGCTAGCGGTAATGCTGTAAACAAAAAAATTGTTGTTTCCATATTCATGTCCAATTAACCAAATGTCTTGCCCGTTTGCATGCCGAACTGCAGTGAGTTTTTCGCAGTTGCTTGTATCTTTTAGTGGATTGAATTTTGAAATCACAGCGCCCAAACCTCCAGCTAAAGACATATCAATTTCTGCATAGTTAATACCAAAGGCATTAGGATACGCCGGGTTTGATGTAATTCCACCTTGTACATCTGCCGTGAATAAATAATAAAGAGATGTACTCCCTGGCTTTTTTAGAGCAATGTTTTGTGTAATACTATTAGAAAGACCTGCTTCGTAACCATTAATCATAGTATCATGGTTTGCATTGAATACATGTTTTCCATTTGAATAAAATAATAATTGTCCAGTCTGCTCATCCGACATACTTACGCTCCCTTCAAAAAAATGCAATCCATTTCCATTGATAAATGCTGAATCTGAACATGAATAAAAATCTAAGCCAGCTCCCGATCCACCAAAGTACCATTTGCTATCTTGCAATTGAGCGTAGAGCGGCATGGAAAATACAATCAAAAGAAGAAAAATCTTAAATTTTTTCATTTGAAAACAGCTTAACATTTTAAATAAAACTCCACTTGTACTTTTCTATTATGACTCTATTTGGAATTGCAGACTAAAGACTACTTGAGTTCACTCGAGATTACATTTTTTTATACTCCCTCTCCTTTTTTATCCTCGCCTTTTGGAGAGGATGGAGAGGGCAGGGGAGAGGCTTGAATAGTATTGAAGCAATAATCTGTTTTCGTATCAAGCAATATGTATTCTATGATTAACCTTAAATAGCATAGCGACTAGCTTCTATTTTTTTTTGACATATAAATAACATCCCAGACTTGACCATTTTTTCAACACAAGAGACACAAAAGGGCACAAGAGGTCACTTGAGACAAATTTAAATTTTTAAACTCCCTCTCCTCTGGAGAGGGCAGGGGAGAGGCTAGAACTATAATTAACTATTATCTCTTTTATTTTCGAACTTAATTAGATCTACCAATCTTCTTAAATCATGAATTAAGCATAATTAATAACTAAAGGTAGTAAGTTTTTGAATATGATGTACTTTATTAAAGAAAAATTACAATATTCCGGAAATAATTAAGAATTAGCCTACGATTCCATCAACGCCTTCCTCTTAAACTCAGAAGTGAAGTGGAACTGTACTTCCGGATAATTCTTGATCATCTGGTCGAGCATCCATTGTGAATCGGCGAGATAAACCAGGTTATTGTCTTTGTCGGTAGCTACTTGATGTTGGCGGAAACGGACAAATTCATCTAATTTGTTTTTGTCATCACAAGTAATCCAGCAGGCTTTGTAAACACTAATCATATTGAATCGACAAGAGGATCCATATTCATGCTCTAAACGATACTGGATTACTTCAAATTGTAATTCTCCAACGGTACCAACAATTTTACGATTACCACCATACTGAATGAATAACTGCGCAACCCCTTCGTCCGTCAATTGCGTAATTCCTTTTTCAAGTTGCTTGGATTTCATCGGATCGGTATTCACCAATTCTTTGAAAATCTCAGGCGAGAAACTCGGAATTCCTTGGAAGTTTAAGTTCTCCCCTTGTGAAAGTGTATCTCCAATTTTAAAGTTTCCACTGTCATATAATCCAATCACATCTCCCGGGTAAGCTTCATCAATGATGCTCTTACTTTGTCCGAGAAAAGTTGCAGGATTATTAAAGCGCATGTCTTTATCTAAGCGCACATGATGATAAAATTTTCCGCGCTCAAATTTCCCACTGCATACTCTTAAAAAAGCGATTCGATCGCGATGACGCGGATCTAAGTTGGCGTGAATTTTAAAGATGAATCCTGTAAAGTTTTTATCGTCGGGATGAATTTCTCTTTTGTCAGTAGGTCTACTTCCGGGCACTGGCGAAATTTTAATAAAAGTATCCAGCATTTCTTTTACTCCGAAATTATTGATAGCCGAGCCAAAAAATACAGGAGCTAACTTTCCACTTAAATAATCCTTGGTATCGAAAGGTTCGTAAACACCTTCAATCAATTCTACATCTTCACGAATTTGCTTTGCATATTGCCCTGCTAGTTTGTCGACAGCCGGATCAGCCAAATCGGTGATAGCAACGCCCATCGGTTTTTTCTCGCTACCAGGAGTAAACGCATATAAACTTTTATCGAAGAGATTGTAAACTCCTTTAAAAGTTTGTCCAACACTGATGGGCCAACTTAATGGACGTACTTTAATTTTTAATTTTTCTTCTAACTCATCTAACAAATCAAAAGGATACTTTCCTTCACGATCCATTTTATTTACAAAAATGATCACGGGTGTATCTCGCATCCTACAAACTTCCATCAATTTGTAAGTTTGTTCCTCAACTCCTTTTTGACAATCGATTACTAAAATGACACTATCAACCGCCGTTAACGTTCTGTAGGTATCTTCTGCAAAGTCTTTGTGGCCGGGAGTATCCAACAGTGTTATGAGGGTATCGTTGTATTCAAAATTCATAACAGAGGTGGCAACCGAGATTCCCCTTTGTCTTTCAATCTCCATAAAATCGGAAGTAGCACTCTTTTTGATTTTATTCGACTTAACGGCTCCTGCCGTCTGAATCGCCCCTCCAAAAAGAAGAAACTTCTCCGTCAATGTCGTTTTTCCGGCATCGGGATGGGAGATGATGGCAAATGTCCTTCTTTTTTTAATTTCCTGATTAATACTCATATACTGCAATTGGACTGCAAAGGTACGCAGGCAAATCCATTTATTTACGTTTCTGAGGCTTTTCTATCTTTGCAAAAAAATAAGATCTTGAAACAAGCCTCTCTGATTCTCAATGGTATACTTATAATAGCAGTAGCCTTTCTTTATTATAAGCAGTTCAGCAATCCTGAAACCACGCATACACCACTCTCGGTTAAAGCGAGCCAATCCAAAATTGTTTTTGTGAATTCCGATTCCTTGATGGATAGTTATTCTCTTTTTAAGGAAATGTCGGCTAGCATGGAAAAGAAACGCGATAGCCTCGATCAACTCCTAACAGCAAGAGGAAGTAACTTGGAGAATGAAATTAAAACCTATCAGGAAAGTGCGCCTGGAATGAGTGCTGGAGAACGTCAATTGCGCGAAGAATCGTTGATGAGAAAGCAACAAGCATTGATGGCGGACAGAGAAAATCTCTTGGATAAATTGAAAGCGGAAGAATCCGATTTAACCGATAGTATTCACTCGGATTTGATGCGGTATTTGAAAACGTACAATAAGAATCAACAGTATGATTTTATATTGGGTTACTCTCGCGGTGGTGGAATTTTATTCGCCAATGACTCATTGGATGTGACCAAACAAGTTGTGGAAGGGTTGAATAAAAAATAATTTCGCCCTTGCTTTTAATAAAACGATTGATGGAATAAATAAAAAAAACCTCGCTATGGCGAGGTTTTTTTATGTGGATAACTACAGGAGATTTAAGGTTGAAACAACCCGTGTATTTCTCCGTTTATTTTATTAATGACCATTCCTAAATGCTCAGGATTTTCAGCGAAGTTAATATCATCGATGTCAATAATCAAAAGCTTGCCTAATTCATACTGTGAAATCCATGCTTCGTATCTTTCATTTAATCTTTTTAGATAATCGATACGGATGGAATTTTCATACGTTCTTCCGCGCTTTTCGATTTGACGAACAAGGGCAGGAACTGTTCCTCGTAAGTAGATCAATAAATCAGGTGGTTGAACGAAGTTGCTCATCAAATTAAATAATTCCAAGTAATTATTAAAATCACGAGTAGTCATTAATCCCATTGCGTGCAAGTTGGGTGCGAAAATATAGGAATCTTCATAGATGGTCCGATCTTGAATAACCGTCTTACTTGCTTTTCTGATTTTGATGATTTGATTGAATCGACTATTCAAGAAATAAATCTGCAAATTGAAAGACCATCGTTGCATGTCTTCGTAAAAATCATTTAAGTAAGGATTATCATCCACGTCTTCATAATGTGGTTCCCACTTTAAATTTTTGGCAAGTAGACTTGTAAGCGTAGTTTTACCGGAACCAATATTTCCGGCCACTGCGATATGCATGTTTTTTGTAGTTGAACTTGTAGCCAAGGTATCTTGTTTTAATACTTAGAAATCGGAGAACTTTTGCCCGAATGCTTCAAAAATAACTGCTGTAATCAAGCCTACCAAAATGTGTTGAAAAGTTCATTGAGGGAAATACAGGGTTTCTTGGTCTAGATACCAGCATTTCTCCTCTGAAAAATAGGCTTTTACAGCTTTTTGGGGGCATAAATTATTTTCTTTTTGAAAGGCATTCAAGTTCATTTGATAACTCATTAATTGCCCTTTGTCGGAATAGATGAGACTGTTTTCACTCAATTGGAGCACAATGGAAGGACTATCAAGTGGGATGGACTTCAACTTGGTTCCAAACTGATCAAATAAGATAATGCCTTGCTGGTCGTGCATTATGACCCAATTTTGGTTGGCAATTAAGCGAATGGGATTAGGTCTTCTCCCTGTAAGCTGGGTTAAGTCAACCGACAGTGCTGAAGAATTTAGTCGTGTATCAATTTTAATCAATGATGCACTGATCTCATCAAAGATCCATATTCCTTGATCGGGAGTGCCCGCCATTACTTTAGGTTGAATGATGCCCATGCTGCGTAGATCTAATTCACTTTGGTCGATAAGGTTGTTATCTAAAATTCGAATGACTGCCTGCGCCGAATAAAACACTAAAATGCGAAGTGGGTTGCTAACATCAATTGCACTCGGAGCACCCAAATTTTTCATGCTATAACGCACCAATTCTTTTCCAAGAGCATTCACTTTAATCAGGTCATCGTTTTTTAAATAGTAACAGTTGCCTAATGGATCTACTTCGAAATTGGAAACGTTCGGGATTGGTTTTATTTCCAATTGAGCATAAGATGGAAAAGTAGAATAAAATGTAAGTAGGACTATGAGAATGAATTTATACATTTAACACAAAATTATTCAAAATTTCTTCTACATAGTTTCGGTGATTGGCCAATCGAGGTACTTTATGTTGCCCACCTAATTTCTCTTTTGATTTCATCCAGTTGTGGAAGGTGTTGCAAGGTAAACTTCTCACGATGGGCAAACTCAATACCTTGTCACGGTAGCGTTTAGCTTCGTAGTCGGAATTGATTTGTTTGAGTGCATTGTCGAGGTAAACGCTAAAATCATTTATATCTATAGGTGGTGTAACAAATTCAATGAGCCATTCATGTGCTCCACCATGTTCTGCATCAAAATAGACAGGCGCAGCAGTATAATCTTTAATACTTGCACCACTTGATTTACATGCAATAGCCAATGCTTTTTCCGCATTATCAATGATTAACTCTTCACCAAACGCATTGATGAAATGCATAGTTCTTCCGGTGATACGAATTCGAAAAGGATTCAGCGATGTAAATGTTACGGTATCGCCAATTTTATATCTCCAAAGTCCTGCATTGGTGGTGATGATGATAGCATAGTTTTCATCAATTTTCACTTGATCCAAGGTGAGAGTCTCAGGAAAATCTTTATCCCATTCACTCATTGGTAAAAATTCGTAGTAGATGCCATAGTCTAACATCAATAGCATTTCCTCAGAATTGGATTGATCTTGAATTCCAAAAAATCCTTCTGAAGCATTGTAGGTTTCCAGATAATTCATTTGTGCACTTGGAATGAGTTGTCTGAATTGCTCTCTGTACGGACTAAAATTTACAGCACCATGAACAAAGAGTTCGAGGTTGGGCCAAACTTCAGTCAAATCTTTTTTACCACTCAATTCCAGAATTCTTTTTAGCAACACTAATGTCCAAGAAGGCACGCCAGCAATATTGGTTACATTCTCATTCATGGTCGTTTGAGCAATGCGTTCAATTTTTTCTTCCCACTCATCCATCAATGCAATGGAACGTTCGGGTGTACGAAACAATTGTATCCAAAAAGGAAGATTTTGAATCAGGATCGCACTTAAGTCTCCATAAAAAGAATCGTTGGAGTTCGAATTTAATTGGTGACTTCCACCTAAAGTAAGTAATTTACCGTTGAATAATTGTGTCTCGGGATTATTGTGAAAGTAAAGACATAATAAATCTTTCCCACCTTTGTAGTGGCATTCTTCAAGAGCTTCGTTGGTAACAGGAATGAATTTAGATTTGTCGTTCGTAGTTCCACTCGACTTTGCAAACCATCGTACATCACTCGGCCAAAGTAATTGTTGTTCTCCAGCTTTTAAACGAATGATATAAGGTTTTAAGCTTTCGTAATCTTGAAGGGGAATACGATTTCTAAATTCTTTCGAGCTTGAGATGGATGAAAAATCAAACCGTCGACCAAATTCTGTATATCGAGCAGATATAATAAGCTTCTTTAATAAATCTTGTTGCACCTCATTCGGAAATTTCATGAATAGCTCGATCTGATGCAATCGCTGCTTCATAATCCATGAAAGTACCGAACTAATGATGGCCATAAGGAAGAATGATTAAAGGCTTAGCATAAAATTAGTGAATTTATTGATTGCCTGCAATTGCATTCTTTCGATCTTGAAAGTATTTGTTAATATCTTCTCGATTTTGTGCGTTAAATGTTTCTTTGGCGGTTAAATAGCCCTTTCTCCCTACGCAAACGCCATAGTACATGTCTTTATAGCCTTCGGTGCTATGAGCATCAGGATTGATGGAAATTTTAACACCTTTGTTGATGGCGTATTCAATCCAGCGCCAATCTAAATCGAGTCGATAAGGATGTGCATTTAATTCAATGACAACTCCATATTTAGCACAAGCATCAATCACTTTTTCATGATCGATGGGGTAGGCAGCTCTTGAAAGTAAAAGCCGACCTGTTGGATGTCCCAGGATGGTAGTATAGGGATTTTGAACGGCAGTGATGATGCGTTGAGTGGCTCTTTCAATATCCATTCTCAGACCTGAATGCACAGAAGCCACAATGAAGTCGAAGGACTTTAAAATTTCTTCGGGATAATCTAAGCTTCCATCGTTAAGAATATCAGATTCAATTCCCGAAAAAATAGTAAATGGAGCTAGTTCTATATTTAACTTTTTTATTTCTTCCTGCTGTTCAGCAACTCTATCAATGCTTAATCCACCTGCATAAAAGGCAGATTTACTGTGATCACAAATTCCCAAATATTCGTACCCTGAATTTTTACAAGCCATGGCCATTTCCTTCAAAGTATTTTTTCCGTCACTATAAGTACTGTGATTATGCAAACTTCCTTTTAAGTCTTTTAATTCGACTAATGCAGCTGGTAAATTTCCATCAAGTGCTCTTTTTATTTCACCTCGACCTTCTCTCAGTTCTGGTTCGATATAAGGAAGTCCGAAAGTTTGGTAGATTTCTAGCTCTGATATGCATTTTTTCAATTGATTTTCATCAACAGATTTTAATACTAAGCATTGTGCTAGATGTTCTTCGTTTCCTGTTGTTTTCCATTGCTGGTAGATGAGTTCATCAGCAGGATAAAATTGAATATGAATTGAAATTCCAGAAGTTGAACTTACTTCGATCTGGTTGGATTCAGTTTTTTCTAGTTTGAAATAGTCTGTCGAAATTTTTGAAAGCGCATCCTGCAAACTTTCTTGATTTTCCACTGAAGAAATAAATTGGATGTCGGACACAATTTCGCATTTTCTTCTTACTTCTCCTACGAGAAACATCTCGATTGATGGATTTATCTTTTTTACTGACTCCATAAAAAATGAAGCGCTAAACTCTGCAATCGCATAATGAAATAACCCCTTTTGTGAGATGCTAAACTCAATCGATTTCTTGATGGACTCTTGAGTCTTTTGTCCGAACCCTTTCAATGCTACCAAACGGTTTTCATTGCAGGCGTATAAAAGTTCGCCAGGCGATTCAATTTCAAGTTCCTTCCACAATGCTGCTACTTTTTTTGGACCTATGCCTTTTATCTTCATCATCTCCATGACGCCGATAGGTGTTTTGGAGATGAGTTCGTCCAATTCTGGAAAAGTTTGCTCTTGCATTAGTTGAAAAATTTTCTGGCTCAGGCTTTTTCCGATACCATCCATTTTTTCCAATTCTTCCTTCGATTTTCCTTCTAGTTTCTCTTCTTGACGCTCAATTTTATTCACAGCATTCAAGTACGATTTTATTTTAAAAGGATTATCTCCATGAAGTTCAAGGAGCTTGGCGGTGGATTCTAAAATATCTGCAATTTTTTGATTGTCCATTTGATGTGATCTATTGTGGCTAAAATAATTAAAAAGGAATTAGTTTTTGTGAAAATGGTCTTTATAAATCTATCCGAAGATGGATGAATCCTAAAAAGGTATGGTATCTTTGCAGTAAGGTAATATTTATGAAAGGAGCATTTCGTATTGGATCCTATAGAAATATTGGAGTTTATATTCATTGGACATTTCTTCTCCTGCTGATTTGGGTAGGAGGGAATTCTTTTTTTGATGGGAGTAGTGTGAATGATATAGCTAAAGAAATTGGATTTATTTTGATGGTTTTCTTGTGCGTCTTGCTTCACGAATTTGGACATGCTCTTTCTGCAGCCCGTTACGGAATTCCCACCAAGGACATTACCTTGTTGCCTATAGGTGGATTGGCCAGACTCGAAAAAATTCCAGAGAAGCCATGGCATGAATTGGTGGTGGCAATTGCGGGTCCAGCTGTAAATGTTGGAATAATAATGATACTAGCTGCGGTCATGTATTTTGGAAAAGGACTTCCTTTGGGATTTGATATGTTGGAGATGGAATCGAATTCTTTGCTCGTAAATCTGCTTCTCGTAAATATTTCTTTAGTAGTATTTAATATGGTTCCAGCTTTTCCGATGGATGGTGGTAGAGTTCTGAGATCACTTTTAGCTATGAAATTAAGTAAAGTGAAAGCCACTAAAATTGCAGTACGTATTGGACAAGTGATTTCAATTGGATTCGTAGTGCTAGGTTGGCTCTACAGTCCGATGTTAATTTTGATTGGGATCTTTATTTTCTTTGGTGCAAAAGCTGAATTGAAATACACCATCGAAGCAGAGCAAAGAGCACAAATGTTGTTTGTGGATTATGAGTTACTAAATACGGAAAAGGAAAATCGAGAAAATTAGTTCTACTATTCTCATTTAGTGTCATCACTTTTACCACGGAGATCACAAAGATTTCACAGAGTTAACAGAGATATTATTGGCGCTTTTAAATATAGTTTGATAAAAAACTTAGTGACCTCTGTGAAAAACTCAGTGTCCTCCGTGGTTAATGGATATTTAATTAAAATCGAAATTTTATTGGCACCTAAAATCTTTTACAGAAAATCACTCTCAATAAAACCCAATTCGGTACATACTTAACGCTTGAACTCCTTTCAACTTTAATAAGTCTTTTGCAGCTTTTACATAGGTGTATGATTCACCTAAGTCTTCTTTCATGTATTTCGTTTTCATTTCGGAAGAGAAATCTTCTACTAATTCTTGAACCGGATCTTTTTGTTCTGGAAGTTGGACGATTCTATACTCGGTCAATTTAGCTTGTTTTGCAGCTATGGCAATTGCCGTTTCAATTCCACCTAACGTATCGGCTAAACCATTTTGCAATGCGTTAATTCCACTCCAAACTCTTCCTTGTCCTAGACTATCTACTGTTGCTTGCGACATTCCTCTTCCTTCAGCAACTCGTCGAGTAAAGACATCATAAATTCGATCCACTTCTTTTTGTAGAATGAGTGCTTCCGAACTTGTTAATGGTCGCGCGATGGTTCCCATATCCGTGTATGGATTGGTTTTGTAAATATCGGTGGTGACCCCTAATTTATTTTTTAGCATTTTTTCCGCATTGAACAAAAGTCCAAACACACCAATGGAACCTGTAAGTGTATTAGGTTGCGCAACAATTTTATCTGCAGCACAACTTATATAATAACCACCTGAAGCAGCCAAGTCTCCCATCGATACAATGACAGGCTTACTTTTCTTTGCTAAACTCACTTCTCTCCAAATTTCTTCAGAGGCTAAAGCATCACCGCCTGGAGAATTAACGCGAAGCACAATGGCTTTTATTTTATCATCTAAACGTGCTTTGCGAATAGTAGAAGAAAGTCGGTCGGAACCAATGGATTCATCATCCCCTTCACCATTACCAATATCACCAACAGCGTAAATAATTGCAATTTTAGCCATGGCTAATTTAACGCCACTTTTATCGGGTGTTTTACTGTATTTGCGCAGTGAAATAAGAGGAAGTTCTTTGTTTGCCTTGATGCCCATCTTACGTGCAACTTGTGCGGTAAATTCATCAAAGTATGCTGTTTCATCAACTACTTTTAGTCGCTTCGCATCGGCTGCATTTTCTAATTGCATACTATCCACCATATTTTTAAAAGTAGTGGGATCGATCTTTCTTGATTTGCAAATTTCATCACTGATATGTTTCCAAATCGGATCCACGAAGGCGGCTACTTGCTCTCTATTTTCTGGACTCATCTTTTCTAAAATGAAAGGCTCAATCGCACTTTTAAATTTTCCGTGACGAATAACTTGAGGCTCGATTTCTAATTTTTCTAACGTTCCTTTGAAAAACATAGACTGAGATGCAATTCCATTTAAGGCAACTTGTCCTTCTGGATTTAAGTAGATTTTATCAGCGGTACTAGCGAGGTAGTAAGATCCTTGAGAATAAAAATCGCCATAAGCGTAAATAAATTTTCCGGATTTCTTAAATGCCAACAATGCATTTCTGATTTCTTCCACACTAGCCAATCCTCCCTGAAAACTTGGGATGTCAATATAAATTCCTTTGATTTTATCGTCTTTGGAAGCTTTGTCAATGTTTCTTAAAATGTCGTTTAGCCCGAGCTGTTGGTTCGATGAGAAATTGGAAAAATCAAAATCTTCAAATGGATTTTTAGAACCTCTTTCTTTGATGGGTTGGTCCAACTCTAAATGTAATATACTATTGTCTTTAACGGTAACTGTTTCCGTACTCACGGAAGAAACCATCATGGATAGAATAAAAATTAAAATGAAAAACAAAACGACGGTGCCAATGATGAATCCAAACATGGAAGCAAAGAGCATTTTAAAGAATTGTTTCATAGAGATTTTTTTGTGTAGGATACAAAGATAGTCGTGATTAGTATGAATTCAAGTCGCTAAAATTAGCGATTCAGCGTTCTTCTAGGGCATTTCAAGTTCTATTTGCGAAATCTGACTTCCAGAACCAATTTGAAGCTTGTAAATTCCTGGTGGTAGAGATAGAAGAGAGAGTGTTTCGTTTTTGTATTGGATGGGTTTTTCCAATAGCAATTCTTGATCTTTGAAGATTTTGATGGTTTGAGTAGATGGTCTTGTTCCTATACGGTAAATGTGAAGAATCCTTTCCTCGTTGAGGTTTAAATAATAGCGTTCAAAATCTTCTTTTATTCTAGATCGTTTGTACATTGGTCGATTCTTTTTAAGGAGTTGACCTGATTTTTTTTCGGGAGATCTTTCAAAGGAATTATTTGTTTTTAATCTGATTTTTTGGTCTGATTTCTCTTGCCAAACGCGAATATAGTCTACCTGCATCTGGGCAGGAAAATTAGTAGTTGGTAATATTTTCCCTCCTAGAGAGCCTTCGAAATCTGCAACAGCCATATTGGCGATGAGAGCTAGAGGTTCATGAAAGTCGCCTTTCCACCAAGCAATAGGCAAATCGTCGAGATACCAAGTAACGCCTTCTGGCTCCCATGTAGCAGCCATTGTATGAAACTCTGTCGACCAATTTGCACTGGTTTTTAAATAACCGCCCCAGTTTTTTTTGAAGAGTCCAAGAAATACCGGATAGTTTTTGCATCCGCTTTTGCAATGAACATCAACATGCACTTCATTTAATTTTCCAGCGCCCATTTCAAAAATATCGATCTCTTGTCCATCCCCACCAAAGAGCCAGAAAGCAGGCCAATGACCTGAAGCCGCATCGGTTTTAAAACGAATTTCGAAATGCCCATATTTAAATTTTTCTTTCGAATAAATTAAACCACTTTGGTAATCGAACTTCATTAAATTTTTAGCGTCGGGTTTATTTTTGCAAGAAATAATATAATCATCATTCTCGTAGGGTATTGCTCTTGTGGTGATGGGCGCTTTACGTGCTTGGATTTGTAAAAAGCCATTTTCTAGAAGTAAGTCCTTACCATCAGAATAATAGTTCACTTCTGGATTGCATCGCAAATGCCGACCCCAAGGGTAGGAATTCATCCACTTGTCACCATTTACATTTGTGCCTTCAAACTCATCTGCCCAAGAATAATCGTAAACTTTACTCGAATTATCTTTGAATTCTACCATGACTTGAGAAATTGCCGAGAAAGAAAAGGAACAGAGAATTAAAAATAGAGGGAGTCGGAGGTGAAATGATTTCATCCGATAAATATCGGAAAAACGAATTGAAAATTGCAAGAACCATCCATCCCAATAAAATGAGATTAGTATTTTCAAGTTTTAATGATAAAATGTCTACTAAAATTGCTGAGGCTGCGCTAAGCAAGATTTTCTCGCAGAGGCTACGCATTGCTAAATTTTCTCGCTAAAGCGCAAAGCCGCAAAGGCTGCGCTTTGAAAATCGTTCTCTAAGAAGCTATGATTTCGTAAGTGAACACGACAGAAATCCATTCAAAAATCAAACACTACAAAACGCTCTACAGATCTGAAAACCACACGTCTGAACTCCAG
>JANOAX010000116.1:0-13226 GCA_031411335.1 Bacteroidota bacterium | reverse complement strand
AGCAGTTTTAGAACCGCAAGAAGCTAATGCAACAACTACAGTTGCAACAGCAAGGATTGAAGTGAATTTTTTCATTTTGTTTGATTGGTTATTAAGTTTATAAACTTACCCCTTGATGCCTGGAACTATTAAAAGGTAACCTTCATAAGATGATAAATTTTATAAATATTATGTAAAATAATGATAATCAACCTATAAAATATCGTATTCATGGTAAATGGAGGCAAAAGAAAGCAGAACTTTGCAAAATACTGGGTTACCTTTCCCCGGTTCACGAATTAACCAATGGGCATGAAGCCAGTTCAAGTAGCTACCGAAGAAGAGCAAATACGTTTACTGCAGAACGGTGACGATCGAATTCTTCAAGTTATTTATCGACAGTATTATCAAACGATAGTTAATCTGGTGATGAATAATAACGGAAGCTTACAAGAAGCGAAGGATATTTATCAAGAAACCTTAATCATATTTTATGAAAAGGTGAAGGATGAAAACTTCGAATTGAATTGCAAGCTGAAAACATACTTGTATTCGATCAGCAGAAACCTTTGGTTGAAACAGCTTCAACATAAAAAGCGTTTCACAAATAGCATCAGTGATTCTGAAGAGTATCTTGAGATTCCCTGGGAGGAAGCAGGTAAAAAAGAAGACCAATACCAAGCCATGCATACCGCATTGGAAAGTTTGGGCGAACCTTGCCGATCCATTTTGAAGGATTTCTATATGCACAGTCAAAGCATGGAAGAAATTACTGAAAAGTTTGGCTATACTAACGCAGATAATGCCAAAAATCAAAAGTACAAATGCCTGAAGCGGCTGAAGAAAGTTTTCTTCGATAGTTATGGCAATGATGGAGGATTAAATTATGATGAACAAACGTGAAACAGATGAATTGATCGAGCGCTATTGCATGGGTCAATTGACGCCAGAAGAATTGCGCATTTTTGAAGAATGGCGTGAAAGTGATGCCCATTTGTCACAAGCAATCGATGATCATCGTTTAATTACAGATGCCTTTTTAGTGTATGCAGAACGTAGTTCTGTTAAAAAGAAATTAGCGAAAATTCATGATGACATGGAAAGCGAACAATATCGTTTTCAAGCACCCATGAAAGTAATAACTCCTCCAGTAAGTAAAGTGAAAGCACTTTGGAGAAAACATAAGTTAGTTGCGATAGCTGCTATGGTAAGTATTGTAGCGATTGCTGCATCAGTGATTACTTTTAGTGTGAGTGGTGTGAGTGGAAATAAACAGCAAAGTGCATATCAGGAATTACGTCGTGAAGTAGAAAGAATTAAGCGTAGTCAAAAGGCATTGATAAAAGATATTAATGAAAAGCAAGAGAGTCCCGTCATTACAGAAGGTACATTCACTGGTTCGGGCTTTGCTTTAAATAAAGAAGGATATGTGCTAACTAGTTTTCACGTTGTTGCAGACGCCTCTACTATTTATATTTCGAATGAGAAGTATGCTCAACTAAAAATGAAGGTGATTTATACGAACCCTAAATTGGATATGGCCGTACTGAAAGTGGATGATGAATCTTTTCATGGATTTAAAGACATTCCTTATTCTATAAGAAAATCAGTTGCCGATCCAGGAGAAAAAGTTTATACGCTCGGTTTCCCTCGTGAAGATATGGTGTTTGGAGAAGGTTCGGTTAGTTCCTACACCGGATATGAAGGCGATACCGCTGCTTATCAAATCAGTATTCCAGTCAATCCAGGTAACTCAGGTGGTCCACTCTTTGATACGCAAGGAAATCTTATCGGTATTGTTTCGGGTAGAAATTCTTCTGCAGAAGGTGCTTCTTTTGCTGTAAAGTCAAAGTGGATTTCAGAAGATATTAAGGAACACACCGAAGAGAAAATTAGTCTCCCAACAAAGAAATCGGCTATGGGTTCCGACCGCGCTGGACAAGTTAAAAAGGTGAAAGATTTCGTCTTTATGGTGAAAGTGATGAATTAATCAATCATTTAGATTGGAATAGATAACGTTTCGTCCCTTTTTCTACTCACTTTATCGGTAGTTTTGGCTTCATGTCATTCCCTTTATTATTTTTGGAAGTCTTGAATTTTAATTATGATGAAGAATATTAAAATCTTACCTTATTGCCTTGTCCTTCTTTTGATGGCATTCTCTAACGTCGATGTGTATGGGCAAAAAACCTGGACACTTCGAGAGTGTATAGATTATGCGCTCGAGAATAATATTACAGTGAAGCAAAATGAAATTAATTCGGAGCTGAATGAAATTATTACGCTCCAAAATAAAATGTCGTTGTTGCCGAACTTGAATGCTTCGGTAGGAAGAAATTATAATTTTGGAAGAACAATCGATCCTTTTACGAATCAGTTTACCACCCAACAAGTAGAGTCTGATAATTGGTCACTCAGCAGCAACGTGACTTTATTCAATGGTTTTTCATTGCAGAATACCCTCAAGCAAAGTCAATTGAATTACCTCGCAGGAAAATCGGATTTGCAAAAAGTAAAAAATGATATTTCTTTGAATGTGATTACAAGTTATCTGCAAGTGCTTTATGCAAAGGAGCAATTGAATGTTGCAGATGGGCGAGTTACTCAAGCTACTCAACAACACGATCGTGTAAATCGAATGGTGGAAAGTGGTTTGATGGTAAGAGGGAATTTGTTAGATGCTACTTCGCAATTATCCAATGAAGAGCTCTCAAAAATTACTGCAGAGAATCAATTGATGACAGCTAGATTAACGTTAACTCAATTGCTACAATTACCTACTCCCGATGGATTTGAAATAGAAGATCCAGCAGTGCAAATTCCAACTTCCTCCATCACAGAATTACAACCCGCACAAATTTATGATTTGGGATTAAAAACACTTCCTGAAATTAAAGCAGCAGATACACGTGTGCAAAGCGCAGAGAAAGGTGTAAGTATTGCAAAAGCTAGTTATTATCCACGCCTCACTGCCTTTGGTCAGTTAAGTTCATTTTATTCATCAAGCTCGAAGAAATTTGTTGGAGGTGATTTTAATGGATTTTTACCGAATGGAAGTATTACATCAGGAGGAGACACTGTGTTGAGTCCAGATTTTACAACACGTATAGAGGACAATCCATACAAGGATCAATTGGATGAAAACTATAATAAAGCCTTTGGGTTGAGTTTGTCGATTCCGATTTTTAATGGTCTCAGCTCTCAAAGTAATGTAAAGCGCGCGAAACTGAATTTGGAAAATTCAAGATATGCTGCTCAGCTAACCCGTAATCAAGTCTATCAAAGTATTCAACAAGCGCATTCAGATGCTATCGCTGCAAAAAAGCGATACGATGCAACGAGTAAAAGTCTAAGTGCATTTGAAGAAGCGTATCAGTATTCCGAGAAAAGATTTAATGCTGGATTAATTAATTCACTTGAATTTCTAACGGCAAACAATAATTTAACACGTACAAAAGTGGAGTTGTTGCAAGCGAAGTATGACTATATTTTCCGATTGAAGGTGTTGGATTTCTATGCAGGTAATCCGCTTACATTTTAATATAAATATTGACGAGTAATTGTTATGAAAAAGAAATATTCGATTTGGTTTTGGGTGGGGATAGGTGCAGTGGTACTTATTCTTGTTTTAGTAGTGGCTAAGAAAGCGGGCTGGTTAGGCGATAGCAATACAACAAAAGTAAGCGCTGAAAAAGTGCAACCGCGCGACATCATTGAAACGGTTTCTGCAAATGGAAAAATTCAACCCGAAGTGGAATTAAAAATCAGTGCTGATGTGAGTGGTGAGATAACAGAATTGTATGTTGCCGAAGGAGATGTTGTGAAGAAGGGAACGTTGCTTTGTAGAATTAATCCTGATCTGTATTTGTCAAGTAGCGAACGATCTGAAGCCGCTGTAAATACGTCGAAATCAAATTTTCAGTCGAGCAAATCAAGATTAACACAAGCCTTGGCTCAGTTTGAACAAGTGGAATTGAGTTATAACCGAAATAAAAAATTGTTTGAGGATAAAGTTATTTCACCTTCTGAATTTGAAAATATTAAATCTTCTTATGAAGTGTCAAAGGCAGAAGTAGAAGCGGCTCGTCAAAGTGTTTCGGCGGCAAGTTTTGGTGTGAATAGCGCTCAAGCTAGTTTAAAAGAAGCAAAGGAAAATTTAAATCGCACTAGTATTTATGCGGCTGTTGATGGTACAGTTTCGAAGTTAAGTAAAGAGAAGGGCGAGCGTGTGGTAGGAACGAATATGATGGAAGGAACAGAGATTTTAAGGTTGGCTAATCTGAATGAAATGGAAGTAAGTGTGGATGTAAGTGAGACAGATATTGTACGTGTAAGTGTTGGTGATACCGCAGATGTTGAAGTGGATGCATGGTTGGGAAAAATATTTAGTGGTGTGGTTACTGAAGTTGCCAATTCTTCGAATCTCAGTGGGCTCAGCGCTACTGATCAAGTAACCAGTTATACCGTAAAGGTTAGGATTTTACGTGAGTCGTATCAAGATTTGTTAGAAGGAAAAGCAGCGAATTATAGCCCGTTCCGCCCTGGAATGTCTGCAACCGTAGAAATTCGAACCAGAAGAACTACTAATGTACTCACTGTCCCTATTCAATCGGTAACTACACGCGATACAACTAAAAAATCAACCATAAAAATTTCTACCGATGATAAGGATGAAACCGAAACTAAGGCAGAAACTGAAACAAAGGAATCGGACAAAAAGGAACAAGAAGTGGTTTTTGTGATTGAAGCGGGAAAAGTGAAGTTGCGTGTTGTAAAAACTGGAATTCAAGACAGTCAGTATATTCAAATCACCGAAGGCTTAAAAGCCGGAGAAATGGTGGTAAGCGGACCTTATATCGCTATTTCAAAAACGTTAAAGGAAGGTGTTGCAGTGAATATAGTCGACAAGGAAAAACTATTTACAGACGAGAAAAAATAGAATCATTTATAATTAGAGAAGAAAGGTGTTAAGATGATTTCTTAACACCTTTATTTTTAGGAGTAATTTGCGTTTATACATTAATTAATATAGGTTTATCTTTGACGCATCGTATGAAAGAGAATCCACTCCTTCTTTTATTGGAAACAGCAACGGGCGTATGTTCGGTTGCACTTGTCGAGGGACAACAGGTACTTAGTATCCGTAATAATGCAACGGAACGAGAACATGCTTCCATGTTGACGATATATATACAGCAGGTGATGGACGAAGCAAGAAAAAATTTATCGGAGCTGGATGCTATTGTGATCAGTAAAGGACCTGGAAGTTACACGGGTTTGCGTATAGGAGTAGCAACAGCGAAAGGAATTTGCTTTTCATTAGATAAGCCCTTGATAGCTATTGATACTCCTCTTGCTATGGCTTACGAATATGCACACCAACATAAAGATACCTTGCCGGAAAATTATTTCTTGGTTCCCGTAATCGATGCACGACGAATGGAAGTGTACGGCGCTACCATTAATCATGATATGCAATATATAGAACCTATTCGCGCAGAAATTCTTCATCCTGCCAGTTTCTTAGGGGTTCAAAACGCTAATTATTATGTTTTTGGAGATGCCGCTTTTAAATGCATAAAAGTGTATGAAAGTCAAAGTTTAGTTAAAGTGGATACGGATTATAACATTTCTGCGTTTGGGATGTTATTACCTGGATTGAAAGCTTGGGAACTTCAAGCTTTTGAAGATCTTTCTGTTTTCGAACCTTATTATTTGAAGGAATTTGTGGCTAAAGTAAAAGCTGTAAAAACGAAAATGGAATAGATCGTCTTAAAAGGGTACGTGAACGAAATCAATATGAAAACTATGACATCGATATTTCTTGCCATCTCAAGCATTTTATTAATGTCTTGCGGAAACCCTCAAGCATCATCAAATACAACTACTTCCGAAATGAATACTATGGAAACAGCAATGGATAAAAATACCAATGGAGAATTAGATACAGCAATTTTTGGAGCGGGATGTTTTTGGTGCGTGGAAGCCATATTTCAACAACTCGAGGGAGTAGAAAAAGTAGCGAGCGGTTATTCTGGTGGAGCAAGAGAAAATCCTACTTATGATCAAGTATGTTCGGGCGCTACTGGACACGCCGAAGTGATAAAAGTGATTTACGATCCAGCAAAAATTTCTTTTGTCGATTTATTAGAAGTTTTCTGGGGTGTTCATGATCCAACCACTTTAAATCGTCAAGGTGCGGATATCGGCACTCAATATCGTTCTGTTATTTTCTACACCAACGACAATCAAAAAAAATTAGCTGAAGATTATAAGGCGAAGTTGAATGCAAGCTGTGCATTTCCTCAACCTGTGGTTACCGAAATCTCTCCCCTAAAATCTTTTTATGTTGCAGAAAATTATCATCAAAATTATTTCAATGAAAATGGTAATCAACCGTACTGCTCACTCGTCATCAAACCTAAACTAGACAAATTCAAAAAAGTTTTTGGCGATAAAATGAAGTGATTAAATATTCAATAAAAATTTGAGTTCTCCATTTCCCAAATGCATGGCGTAGCAAATTTACCCCTGCGGTACGCCACTTCGTTCCGATAGCAGAGTGAAGCAATTCACCCATCCACCAACTCACCAATCCACCAATTCTCCGACTCACCTCGCGAGGCTTCGCGATCACAAATTAAAATGCTTCTCCGCCATATCATTCACCGCTTTTCCAATCGCTAATCCTGCTGTTGCTGCTGGGGAAGGTGCATTCAACACATGCAATGCATTATGACTGTGTACAATTTTAAAATCGTCAATCATATTTCCATCACGATCTAAAGCCATCGCTCGAACTCCAGCTCTTCCAGGAACAATATCGTCCATGGTTAAACTCGGAATCATTCTACGTAATCTTTCAAGAAATAATTTTTTGCTGAATGCTCTTCGGTATTCATCTAAACCAAATTGCCAATGTTTAAAAAATAATTTCCATGTGCCTCCATATGAAAGTGCATCCGAAGTGTCTCGTAAACTGAAATCAGTTTTTCCATAACCTTCTCTCTTGAAAACAAAAACAGCATTGGGACCGCACTCTGTTGGATGATTAATCATGCGCGTAAAATGAACACCTAAAAATGGAAATTGTGGATCCGGCACAGGATATATTAAATGCTTTACTTTATGTGCTGATGCTGGTGTTAACTCGTAATAATCCCCACGAAAACCTACAATTTTCATATCGGGATCCACTAAATCCTTTTTTGCAATGCGATCACTTTGTAATCCGGAACAGTTTACAATATATTTTGTTGTGATTTTACCTCTATTGGTCACAACGGTTGTATAGTCTTGCGATTTTTCGAAATCCAACACCTCATGTTGAAGTTTTACTTCACTTCCCGTAAATTTTTCGGTAATGATTTTTTCTAACACTTCACAAACACCAACAAAATCGATGATGCCAGTACATCCAACATGAATCGCTTTAATGCCTACACAAAAAGGTTCAATTTCTTTTATTACATCCGCATCTACCATGCGAATATCTTCCACGCCATTTTGTATTCCGTGATTGAAAACTTTGTCGAGATGGGCTAACTCCCGTTGATGTGTAGCTACAATTAATTTTCCACATATATCATGTCCTATCTTATGCTCTTTTGCAAAAGCAACCATTTCTCTTCGTCCTTCTACACAATTCTTGGCTTTATAACTTCCAGGTTTGTAGTAAATACCACTATGTAAAACGCCTGAATTTCGTCCCGTTTGATGCATCGAAACTTTTTCTTCTTTCTCTAAAACACAAATCTTTAATTGAGGGTGATGAAGATTTAATTTATATGCAGTCGATAATCCTACTATTCCGCCTCCAATGATAAGGATGTCAAATTGTGTTTGTGCCATTCCGCAAAAGTACTTCTTTCCTTCTCTTTTGATTCAAAATTTTAAGCTTGAATTGGGACATAATTTTCAGAATTTTAGAAATTACAGAGCGAATTAAGACCGTTCCAATATAATATTAAAGGAATTCTGAGGATTATTTGTTACCTTAGAGGAAGTTGTTAGATTTCATCAGATCTTTAGTATCCTAAATTAATTTCTAATTAATTTATTAGCAGGCAAAAACGTGCAATACTTTGTTAATAAGTATCACTGGTGGCTATTGACCTGCATTTGATGGCTCCTTTACATTTGTTTTAATCGAGATGGTATGAAGAAAGTGTTGTTTATCTGTATGATTCTATTTCCATTGCTTATTAAAGCAGGTGGTTATCAGATAAATACGCAAAGTCAAAAAGGATTAAGTATGGGTGGATCGGTTACTGGATTGGCTATGGATGCTTCAGTTGCTTTCTATAATCCGGCCGGACTTAGTGCCCTTGATTCTAATTATTTTAATATTGGAGCATGCCTTTTAATGCCTAAAACAGCTTTTTTAGGTCCATATGGTGGTACTGAGCAACTGTCGGCTAAATCGTTTTCCACCTTTTACCTTTATGGAAATTATATTTTAAATAGTAAGTTCACTTTAGGTTTAAGCGTAAATACACCCTTTGGATTAGGAACAAAATGGGAGGACAATTGGAGCGGAAGATATGTAACTCAAGAAGCTCGATTATCTACTTTATTTATTCAACCTACCATTGCCTACAAAGTGAACGAACGTTTTTCAGTCGGTGTAGGTCCCGTCATTGTTACAGGTAACACAAAATTCAGAAAAGCATTGAATGTGTTGAATCAAGATGGGTCCGATGGACAACTTGAACTCAAAGGAGCTGGAAATGGATTTGGATTTAATGCAGGTGTTTTTGGTCGATTTGGTAAAACATCAATTGGTGTTTCTTACCGATCAGAAGTAAAATTAGATATTGAAAATGGCGATGCTGTATTTTCAAATATTCCCATTTCACTTATATGGAATGGATCATTTCCTAACAGCACAAAGTATAATTCTTCGATCACATTACCATCCGTTATTTCATTAGGTGTTGGTCGTGTATTGAGTGATAAGCTTACTGCAAATATCGATTTTAATTTTACGGGCTGGAGTGTAATGGATTCTTTAGTTTTTACTTACCCTGAGTATCCCGAATTAAACACTAGTTCAGCACGAAAACTTGAAAATAGTTTTGCAATTCGATTTGGAGCAAAGTATCAATATTCAGAACGGATGCAATTTCGTGGTGGAATTGGATACGAACAAAGTCCTGTTCCCGATGGATATGTAAATCCAGAATTACCAGATGCTGATAAAGTAATATTAGGTGCAGGCTGTACTTATAAATTGAAAAAAGGTTGGTCGTTGGAAGGATCTTTTGCTTTTGAAGATTTACGAGAGCGAAAAGAAGAAAAAAACAAGCAAGAAAATATTAACGGAACTTATAAATCATATATCTATGTGTTGGGGCTTGGCGTGCAATATCAATTCTAAAAGTGGCATCGGAATGTTAGTTGCTCTCTGCATTTTTTTTGCAGGATGTAAGCCTAATTTAGATGAGCCGAAATACACTTCGGGTGAAGCGGATTTTACATCCTATCTAGCAATCGGAAATGGTTTTACGGCAGGATATATGGATAATGCTTTGACTCTTGAAGGGCAACTTCAATCTTTTCCTAATTTATTAGCAAATCAATTTAAACTAGCGAATGGAGGTCCATTCAAACAACCTTTAGTGAATGCTGGAAATGGTTTTGGTTATGATTTCATCTCTCAATTAACATCTGGAAAAACAGTGTTGGTAAACGCAATTAATTGTGCTGGTCAAGATGATGTTGATTTAAAATCATTGTCGGTAAATGATGACGATAGAAAATGGATCGGGAATCAAGGTCCTTTTAATAATATGGGATTCGCTGGGGCTAAAAGTTTTAATTTGTATAGTCAGCTTTTTGGAAAAGGAGGAGTAACAGGAAATCCTTTTTTCTTTCGTGTAGCATCTGATACGGGAGCAAGTTCCGGATTGAGTTCTACTGTACTCGGAGATGCTGCCATGCTAGATCCAACTTTTTTTACACTTTGGATCGGAGGATCTGATGTGCTTTGGTATGCTCTTGCTGGTGGAGAGCCTAACGGAAATCAGTTTAGTACGATTACTCCCGTTTCACAATTTGATGCAGCCATTGATACGATCATTTCTAAACTTACTTCAAATAATACAGAAGGGTTGGTTGCCAATATACCAGATATTGAAGATTTCCCGTTTTTTAGTACGATACCTTACAATGGATTAATTTTAACGCAGTCGCAAGCCGACTCTCTAAACTTGCTTTCTCCTCCTGGAATTTCATTTCAAGCCGGAGCCAATCCTTATGTTGTCAGTAATCAAGGCGGAGGAACCATTCGTCAAATGAAAAAAGGTGAATTGTTATTATTATCAATAAAACGCGATTCGCTTTTATGCTTTAATAAAGGAACACCACAGCGACCAATAGAATCTTTTAAAGTACTCGATAGTGCTGAAGTATTGAACATTCGTAATGCAATTCAATCTTATAATGCAAAGTTGCGTTCTGTAGCTATTGCTAAAGGGTTGGCGTATGCCGACATGAATGCATTTTTTAAATCATTATCCAAAGGTTATGTATTTAATGGAGCTCATTACTCATCAGCCTATTTGAAAAGTAGCGTGTTTTCTTTAGATGGAGTACATCCTAACGGTCGCGGCTATGCGATAATTGCAAATGAGTTCATCCGTTCCATCAACGCCAAGTATGGAAGTAATTTGCCACCTGTGGATGTGAATGCATCAACAGGTGTGTTGAATCCTTAACATTTTAAAAGAGACTTTTCTTATGAAATGTCGTTTTAAGTAGTTGCAGGCTGATGGTCTCATTGTATACTTAAAACAAGTTAAAAGAACATTTAGTATTGTGTATAATTTGGAAGATGTCTTTTTGGTAGCTCAAAACAATTTCCGCTCTAATTTGTTATATAGAAAGGGGAAATTATTTGAATAGTTTGTCCCATCAAGGCATTCGAAAATGGTATCTTTGTCCTTGGTAAATAAGCGCCTGTTTTAAGGCAAATAATAAATGGATCAGCATAGTTATATTGGTAATATGAGTCCAGCGGCAATGGAAGGTCTATACAGGCAATTCCTTGATAATCCATCGAGTGTGGATGCAAGTTGGCAACAGTTTTTTTCCGGATTTGAGTTCGCAAGGCTGCAATATGGAGAGAATAGCGGTGCTAGCGGCGCTATCCCGGAGCAGGTCGACAAGGAATTCAAAGTCATCAACCTCATTAATAACGGATATCGCGCTCAAGGGCATCTTTTTACTAAGACGAATCCTGTTCGTGAAAGGCGAAAATATACTCCCGATTTATCCATCGAAAATTTTGGATTGAACACTTCCGATTTGGATACCGTTTTTCAAGCAGGTCAACTCATCGGAATTGGTCCTGCAAAATTAAAGGCCATCATTCATCACCTGGATGAAACCTATTGCCAAAGTGTGGGTGCCGAATACAAGTACATCCGCAATGAGGAAGTAAAGAAATGGATAGAGCAAAAAATGGAAAGCTCAAAGAATAGTTATCCGTTTAGTATTCGCGAGAAAAAAAGAATGCTCGAGAAGTTGAATGAGGCCGTAGCATTTGAGAATTTCATTCACACGAAGTTCACTGGTCAAAAAAGATTTTCACTGGAAGGTGCCGAAACGTTAATTCCCGCCTTAGATGCCGTTATTGATTCTGGTGCAGAACTTGGAATCAAAGAATTTGTAATTGGCATGGCTCACCGTGGTCGACTCAATGTTCTTGCGAATATTTTGGGAAAGAGCTACGAAGATATTTTTTCGGAATTTGAAGGAAAAGAATTTGATGAAAATGCTTTTGATGGTGATGTAAAATATCATCTTGGTTTTTCCAGTGATGTGATTACATCTAATAATAAAAAAGTACATCTCGGTTTAACGCCTAATCCATCTCACCTTGAAGCAGTAGATCCCATTGTTCAAGGAATTGTAAGAGCGAAAATTGAAAATACACCCGGTGGAAACTTCGATCAAATTGCACCTATCCTTATTCATGGTGATGCAGCCGTAGCTGCGCAAGGTATCGTGTATGAAGTAATTCAAATGTCATTGTTGAAAGGATACGCAACGGGAGGAACTATTCATTTGGTAATTAATAATCAAGTTGGATTTACCACGAATTATATTGATGCACGTTCTTCCACGTATTGCACAGATGTAGGTAAAGTAACTTTGTCGCCCGTCTTTCATGTGAATGGCGATGATGTAGAAGCATTGGTGTATACTATTCGCTTAGCCATGGAATACCGTCAGCGTTTTCATCGCGATGTTTTTATTGATATGTTATGTTATCGTAAGTACGGACATAATGAAGGCGACGAACCTCGCTTCACTCAGCCGCTATTGTATAAAGCAATTGCCAACCATCCGAATCCACGCGAAGTGTACAATCAGAAATTACTTTCACAAGGAATCGTGGAAGCAAATTTGGCGAAGTCGATGGAGAAGCAGTTTAAGGAATTGTTGCAACGAAGTTTGGATTTATCAAAGCTTCAAAAGAAAACTAAGTTAGATGATTTTAAGGAAGGAAATTGGAAAGGTCTTCGATTTTCAACTCCTAAAGATTTTGAAACTTCACCCAATACTGCTATTAACAAGAAAAATTTTGTCGCACTCGCTCAACAAATTTCTACATTACCAAGCGACAAAGTATTCTTTAATAAAATTGTTCGACTCTTCGACGATCGAAAGAAAATGTTGGAAGAAGGCGGTCGTTTAGATTGGGCCATGGGTGAACTTATGGCTTATGCCACGTTGTTGGAAGAAGGTCATCCCGTGCGTATCAGCGGGCAAGATGTAGAGCGCGGCACATTTTCGCATAGGCATGCCGTTATACGTTTGGAAGATAAGGAAGAGGTGTATGTGCCACTGAGCAATTTGAGCGAACAACAAGCAAAGTTTACCATTTATAATTCATTGTTGAGTGAATATGGTGTGTTGGGTTTTGAATATGGTTATGCAATGGCAAACCCAAATGCTTTAGTAATTTGGGAGGCTCAGTTTGGAGATTTTTGTAATGGTGCTCAAACGATGATTGACCAATTCATTTCTTCGGGTGAAGAAAAATGGAATAGAATGAATGGTGTTACAATGTTATTGCCACATGGCTATGAAGGTCAAGGTCCAGAGCATAGTAGTGCAAGAATGGAAAGATTTTTACAAATGTGTGCCGAATTAAATATGGTGATTACAAATGTTACAACATCTGCTAATTTGTTTCATGTTCTTCGTAGACAATTAGCTTGGCAGTTTCGAAAACCTTT
>JANOAX010000115.1:0-8841 GCA_031411335.1 Bacteroidota bacterium | reverse complement strand
GGTATCCAATTCAATGTGCACTGGAAATCTATTATTCTCTGTATTCGTTCCACGTCGACGCAAAGCTTCGGTGAACTGATGTAAAATTCGGAAGCTATAAATTTCAGGTTCGAGCGAATAATTAATCATGGCATCGAAGCTTTGTTCTTCTGGATTCATCACCATAATGGGCAATGAAATACCAGTTTTTCGAAGCTCTACACCTTCGTCTGCATAAGCAACGGCTAAATAATCGACACGATGAAACTGAAGTACGTTAGCAATTTCAAAACTTCCGCTTCCATAAGAGAAAGCTTTCACCATCACCATTAATTTGGTTTCTGGTTTCAATCGCGATTTAAATAAATTCAAATTATGCACAACGGCATTCAGATTTATTTCCAATACCGTTTCATGTGCTTTTTGTTGCAGCGCTCTTGAAATACTTTCAAATCCAAAAGAGCGAGCGCCTTTAATTAAAATCGTTTCATTGCCAAATAAATTATAATTTAGTTCACGCAAAAATTCTTCGGTATCGTGATAAAAACTTTTCTCTAATGCAAATAATTCTTTTTGTCTACTGATTGCAGGGCCGATTCCAATCAATCGATGTACTGTTTTTTGTTGCAACAACGCGGCGACTTGTTGATACAACTGAACCTCATCCTTCCCGCTTTGTAAAATATCACTTAATATTAAAGTACGTCGACGATGTTGCTTTTGTTGATTCATAAAATCAAGAGCGATGGTTAGTGAACCTAAATCAGAATTATAAGAATCATTAATTACTGAACAGTTGTTTATTCCCTCTTTCAACTCCAATCGCATGGCTACAGGACTCAACAGTTCCATCCGTTGCTCAATGACATCATTACTTAATCCAAGAAACAACATCAATGCCCAGCAATGAATGGCATTTTCAATAGAGGCATCATCGGTAAATGGAATACGAATACTAATAAAAGAATTTTTATAAATAGCTTGAACTTCGGTTTCGTGTTCACTCCTCGCAATTCTACCTACTTGTAAATCGGCTCTGGTTTTCTTTGACCATGTAAAAGCCGATACTGAAGTATTCAGAATTCCACTATTTAATACGGTTTCATGAATAGTTGGATAATCACGACAATAAATCAACACATCTGCATTCGAAAAAAGCTGCATCTTCTCCTTAATTTTCTCCTCGTGATTCAAAAAGTTTTCATCGTGGGCAGATCCGATATTGGTGAGTATGCCAATGGTTGGACGAATAATTTTTTCCAATTCCTTCATCTCACCGGGCATAGAAATACCGGCTTCAAATATTCCCAGATTATTCTCGGTTGCCATCAACCATACACTTAGCGGCACTCCAATTTGGGAATTATAACTTTTAGGGCTGCGAACAATATGAAAATTTTCGCGCAGCAATTGATAAAGCCATTCCTTCACAATTGTTTTGCCATTACTTCCCGTAATACCAATCACAGGAAAAGAAAACTGATCACGATGCCATGCAGCCAATACTTGCAATGCTTTTAGGCTATCCTTAACAATTAAAAAATTGGCTGCAATACCATTTGGAATTAATTCCTTCTTAGTGACTACAAAATTTACAACTCCCGCCGCGAATAGCTCCGGAATAAAATCATGACCATCCCGACGTTCACCCGCGATGGCAAAAAACAATGATAAGTTCGGGTTACTAACTTTACGACTGTCTGTTTCCAGCAGTACAATTCCGGGATGATCTTCGATCCCTAAAAATAATTCAGCGTCAACTACTGAAGCAAGATTAGTTAACTTATGAAGCGCGTGCGCCATCTTCTAAAATTATCCTGCATTAAGTTCAAGTTGCATCAACTTTTGCTCCTTCACAAAACAAGTGCGACAAAGAGGTATATAACTTTCCTTCTCCCCCAATAAAATCAATGAGGATTCATTCACGATACGATGTGAATGAGTAGCGAGGTCGCCACAATTCATGCAGATAGCATGTACTTTAGAAATATAATCTGCGATCGCTAAAAGGTGAGGCATCGGACCAAATGGTTTCCCCAAATAATCCATATCGAGTCCTGCTACAATAACACGTGTACCTGAATTTGCTAATGTTTCACAAACATAAGGTAACTGATCATCAAAAAATTGTGCTTCATCAATTCCGATCACATCCACATCATGTCCCAACAATAAAATATTTGAAGAAGCAGGAACAGGAGTACTTTGAATTGCGTTTGCATCATGAGAAACAATATTTATTTCATCATATCTTGATTCAATAGACGGTTTAAATATTTCCACTTGTTGTTTTGCAATTTTTGCACGCTTAAGTCGACGAATTAATTCCTCCGTCTTCCCTGAGAACATACATCCTGCAACTACTTCAATCCAACCTTTTCGTGGCTGGACTCTTTTGGTTTGTTCAATAAACATAATCTGATTTGCAGGGTTAAATTTAGAATATTCTATCCTCGAAACCATCTAAATGTTAATAACCTTTAATTTCATTGGAAAAAAGAAAGGCTGCCCAATACATGGACAGCCTCTAAATCGCTTTTTTACTGCGACTTACGATCTTCTACAACAATTCGCTATTAATCAACTAAAAGACGACTTGTTTGTATTTCATTACCTTGACGAACCACTATTTGGTACAAACCGCTCACCAATTCGGAAATATCCAAATCAACTGATTGCAATCCCGACCGTAGAGTGGTTGAAGTAGAATATGCAACTGACCCTTTTACATCAATAATTGAAATCACTGTATTTCCTGTTTGCCCCATTTGCAACATCATTCGAACATTATCATGTGCAGGATTTGGATAAAGACCAAAAGTTTTAATTGAGCTATTTTCAATCAACCCAGAAGCAACGGCAGGACTTTTATCAAAATAAAAGTTTCCGGTAGTTGCTCCATCAAATCCAGTAAACACCATTTTCCAAACTGCATTTTGGCGATCAGTAACAAAATAAACGAGTGAATCAGAAATAATCCATGCACTTGAATTCAAGTCGAAAGCTTTCCAATCATAACCAATGGCATTGATTTCTCCTGCTATTGTTCCAGCACCTGAAACTGCCGTATTGACATCAACAGGATATGCTTTTTCCACAAACACAGAATCGTTGCTTAATACTCCTGTTACTTTATACATTACAGGACTAATGGCTAAGTACTGACAAAAAGTAAGATCCCATGCATTGTAGATGGGTTCACGATCAATTGAGACATTGTTCACTAAAGAATAATAGGCAAAGAACTTTCCAACGAATGCACTTTTAGATAATGCAGCAACAATCTCATTGCTTCCATCAAGATTTGCAAAACGGAAATTATAAGTGCCGCTAGCTAATGATTCAATTTTAATTTTACGGTAATCGCTAGCACCTATTTTAATGAAATAAACAGAGTCGCCGGATATAATATGGGTGATAAAATCATACGTTCCCCATCCTAAATCAAAAGGATTATTGGGATCATTCGTACCACTAAAAGCACCAAAATCCCAGGTGGTATCAGAGTTCATTAATTCATAGGCAGGATTATTTACAATACCAATGGTGTCAGAAGTCATCATCGTTGACCATTGCGAAATATCCTTATTTGCTTTCCAAAGTTTTACATTATTCTTTGAATTGATAAGGATGGATGCAGCAAATCCTCGCAATTGAAAAGCAATATCCCAATCGGTATGCGTGATATTACTCAGCTCTCCGGAATTCATATTGTAAAATACTTGATTGGTATATCCAGGTTGGATACTTACTACTTCGGAAACAACTTGCGCATTTGCAGACAAGCTTATGCAGCTGCATCCAATGGCAATAATTAGCGTTTGAATTTTATTCATGATTTTATCTATTTAGATTCGTTGATATTCTAATGTAACTGTTCCTTTCACTCCTTGTTGGCTATAAAAATCCAGCATACGCAATTTATAGTAAAACCCATTTTCATCCTTTAACAAGAAGAAAAGATCAGGACGGATATAATATTGATTATTTCCAAAATCATAATACTTCCAATCGAAGCCAATGATGTCGGCCCTATTTGAAAAAGGGAATGAATCCACATTTGTATAAGCGCAATCTCCAAAAGGAAGGTAAGCAGGAGTGGAATCCATTTTAAGGACAGAGGCACTCATCTCTTTCCATCGATTTAACAAGGCACCAGCGACAGGATAATATCGAAAAGGACTAGAAAGTGGTTCATCGTAATAAACATGTGTATACTTGGTGAAAACAAAATCCCATTCAGAAGAAGGAGGTGCTTGATTAACTAATGTTCCATTGTTATTGAAAGAAAAATATATCAACCCGTAATTCGGATTTTTTGGTATATTCATCACCGTTACTCCACTGTTATCAAGATTTGAGTAGCGAATTTCATAGTGCGTATCATCAGCTGAAAGAATTTGTAATTTACGGAAACGATCTGATCCAGTATGATCAATTCTCCCTCTATCGATAATAAACACGTGGCTATATCCATTCGTATTGGTTACTGCATTCACCCACCATTCCCCAATGGCAGTGCTGTCATCCATATAATTTGATGCATCTAATCTCCAATTAGAATTCGTTGAATCCGCCAGAAAAAAATCGCCATTATTCGTTCGAGATGCAAACATTAATTTTCCAGAATTCAAATACACATGCATTCCTTGCACTGATGATTCAAACATTAGGTCATAGTTACGATAGGGTGCTACGGTAATTTTTCCTTGACTCAAACTCACATACACTTGATCGTCGTAATTGATTCCCATGGGTGCAATTAATTGCTTCACGGGACCTGGAGATGGAAGTATTACTGCCTCATCATCCTTTTGACAAGAAGTAGCCAATACAAGCAGTGCGAATAAGATCAAATAATTTCTCATCCTTTAAAATTAAATGTTAGTTTAGTAAACACTGATGTTCCCATTCCAACAGGTGTACCCGTGGAAGATCCACCACTATGTGCTCCTCCACCTGATAGCGAGCTTAGGTTAGTTACATTATATATATTCTTCAATCCACCTGTAATAGTGAGTCGATTTTTTATTAATTCTTGACGGATACTTACGTCCATCATTTTATAAGCATCATTATTTAAACGATCGACAGAACCATCGGCATTTGCAATGAATATCGGTCGCTCACCATACATCTTCCAAAACACAGAAAAAGTTGTTTTCGTTTTTTTAATAGTATAATCAGCAGACGTTGTAAACTCGGGATACCATGCTACGTTTGGCTGTTCAACATCCCCTTCAAAAGTCCCCCATGTTCCGGTATAAGAAACTCCAGCTTGGAAGGTAAACTGATGATGAGCGAGTTTCGACTTAAAATCAACCCCTTTAGAAATGAATTTATCTAGATTCACATAGGTGTACAACAAACTATTTACATCATATTGAACAAGAGAAATCTTATTATGAATATTATTATAAAATAATCCAGGTTCCACTGACAACACAAAATCACTCCATAACTTTTTATACTCTACACTTGCCATTATTTGCGTAGATGTTTCCGCTTCTAAGTTCGGATTGCCTTGAACGTTATGAATTCCATTATCAACAAAATATAAATACTGCTCCTTTAAAGATGGGGCACGATATCCTTTACTCAATGAACTTCTCACGGCCCAAGTATTTCCAGAACGATACAAAACACTAATGGAAGGCACTAGTGGAGCATTATCAAATTGAGAATTATAAATGGCTCTTACAGCAGGACGGATAACTAAATATTCAATGGGTTTAAAATCGATACTCACATATCCTGCTACATCAGTCATTCTGTGTTTAGCACCATCAATTCTTTTTCCTTCTCCAACTTCATCATTCATATCTACGCCACTCAACAAACTCCATTTTGAATTGGGTCGCGCATAAGAATGAGTAGCTCTAAAAAACAATGCATTAAACTGAGTGGTATCATCATCTAACAAATCAGGCGTAAGTGATTCGGTCAAACTCACCATGTTCTTTCTAAAAGTATTCTTTTCATACTTATACATGGAATAGGCCGCTGAAATATTTAAAGCTGATTCATTTTTAAATTTCTTTTCGAATGACAAAGAATTATTAATGCGAGTTGTATAAAAATACTGATCATTTGCATACGCGAAATAAGGAGTAATGAGCACATCAGATTTGTCAATCATTTCTTCTTTAAAAAAAGAGGAATGCAAAGAAAGTTTAGCTGATTTAATTGTGTGCGTGATCTTAACATCACCTAAATACTGTTCACGCGGATTCCATAATTGTGAACGAGAATTCGCATTGTCCGGATCAAATCCATCAAAATAATTACGAGCTCCGCTCAAAGAAATTGAAGTATTTTTAATGTTCGCACCTAGACTGATATCTGAATTATACTGACCCGTACTTTCATAATATCCAGCTGCGGAACCCATCCATTTATCGCTTTGATTTTTCTTAGAAATCAAATTGATGACACCACCCAAGGCATCCGTGCCATAAAGAACCGACATGGGACCTTTTACGATTTCTACTTTCTCGAGATTATTTAAATTGATTTGACCTAGATCTATATTTCCATTTTGACGACCAATCATGGGAACACCATCCATTAATATTTTAATATGTTCGCCTCCGGTTCCCTGAATACTTAAGCTACTTCCGCCCACAGCAGGGTCATAGGCCACTCGCATATTTAACTCTTGCGACAATAAATCTTTAACGGTAACCGCGCCTCTCTTTTCAAAATCGGAAGTACCAAGTACTTGCACTGCAACTACCGCATCTCTTTGATAGACTGCCGCATGATTACCTGTTATTACTACTTCTCCCAGATTAACTGGAATTTTAGTGAGCACAATTTCTTGCAAACCAACCATTTCATAAATGGTATCAATTCGAGTGGAAAAGCCTGGATAATTAATGCTTCTTACTAAAGGCAAATCAAAACCCAGCACCCACGCCTCTCCTTTTTGATTCGTGTGAACAACAGCCGCTTGCGCATCATTTGGAATCGAAGAGAATATCACCAAAGCACCATTCAAAATTTGGAAATCACTATTTCGTACCCGAACACTTTGAGCATTAGAATAATCCAAGTTTATGGTGCTGAGGAGGAGTGCTATTGCGACTACTTTTTGGAAGAGGTTAAATGAATAACTTATCATGCGTTTGCAAAATTAGATGAGAGAGGGCTTACAACATGTGAAAATAAATTGATGCATGTCATAAAAGATGCAATCTGACAATGCAATGACAAAGTGCGTCATTAGAAAAATACAATTATTATGGACTAGAAAAAACATGCAATTCCTTTGAAATGGAGCTTTAAAAGGCTGAAATGGATCAATTGAACCATTCAACCCGAAAAAGCGGATTATAACAAAACTAATTCATACTCCATTGTTAATTAAGTTTTCAGAACCCTTGATGTCCCATTTAAAAATAACTCAATTTTGTAGTTTATGTGATTTCAGTACAATATTCGCTAAACAAATTCGCTTAGATTAAATATGGAAAATACGACTCGCCCATTCACAGAAGATATTAGAAAAACGCTTCATTCTTTAAATTTACAATTAGAGAACTGGATGAATTCTCAGCAACCCATATCCTTATTAGAAAAAGATCTCATCAAAGAAAATTTGCGATCAATTTATCAATTAATAGATGAGTTATCTACTGATAAGAAATTCGATAGTGTATACTCAGAAATTCAATCCCAAAAATTAGAAGCTACTGTTGATTTGATCCAGCAACCTACTATTAAAATTTCGGAAGAGGTTTCAAATACAATTCGTAAAACGGAGGGAAGGATCGAAAACACTTCAACTCACATCAAAGAAGTTCCAACGGTGACAAGTTCTTCGCTCTATTCTTCTTCAATAAAAGAGATGATAGAAAATGCTACTGTTATAAATTCAGTAGACAAAACTGTGAAAAACAATGAACCCAGAGAAAGTGCAGAAGAAATAGTAGTATCAACCCCTATTATTCATCACGCCATTGAAGAGAAAACCATTGAAGCGAGAATACAAGAAGTAAAAGCGGCTACACGATACGAAGAAATTAGAACCATTGGAAGCACTTATGCGCCGGGAGAATCAGTAAGTGACAAAATCAATAAAACACAAACTGAAAAAAGTATCAGTGAAAAAATCAACACACAGCCGCTTGTTGATTTAAAATTAAGCATTGGTATAAACGAACGATTTGCGTTCATCAATGAATTATTTCAAGGAGATCAACAACTCTATCATCAGAGTATTGACAAATTAAATTCGATGCAGGTTTATGAAGATGCCCAACATTTGATTCATCATGAACTAACACAAAAATTAAATTGGAACGAGAATAATTTCCGATTGCAAGAATTTAACAAACTCGTTAAAAGACGATTTAATTCGTAGAACATTGAAAAAGTCGATTCTCTTACTTTGTCTTGCATTTCTTTTTACAGATGGAGTTCAATCGCAAGATAGTTTATACACTAGGCATCTTATTAAAACGCTGACCAGTGAAAATTTTCATGGAAGAGGCTATGTGAAAAAGGGAGATTATATTGCTGCACAATTTATAAAAGATGAATTCATAAAAAACGGAATAAGCGAAATATCGTCCGTTGGATATTTTCAGAAATTCGACTTTCCAGTAAATACTTTTCCTTCAAATATGGAAGTGAAAATTGATGAGAACACACTTTTACCGGGCGCCGATTTTATTGTACAACCAGAAACACCTTCCTGTAAAGGAAAATTTGAAGTCGTATATATTAATAAAAAGCGATCACTTTTTTCTGATGCAGAACTAAAGAACAAATGGATTTTGTTGGACACTACCAGAAGAGCAAACAGCCTATCAAAAGAAGATTTTAAGGAATGGCTACAAACAGAACAATTCATCAAAG
>JANOAX010000114.1:0-17905 GCA_031411335.1 Bacteroidota bacterium | reverse complement strand
AGCAAGGATAAGTGGTTGAGCGGTGCGATATAAGTAGCTTACCCATTCTTTTTTTCTTCTATTTTGGGATTGTTGAAAATCAATTTTTTCCGAAAAGTTTTTTGAGTTAAATTTGCGCAAATGCAAAGCCCTCCAGTATTAAAAACAGCGTTAAACTACGGAGCCCTCAGCGGTTTAGTATCATTCATTGTTTTCATGATTCTATATTGGATGAACTTCAACCCATTGGGACCATCCTCCTGGCTAGGAGCTTGGGTACCAGTTCTTTTCATGGTTTTAGCAACACGTCATTACCGGAATTATGAAAATGGGGGATTTCTGATGTACTGGAATGGATTCCGTATTAGCTTCCTCACCGCCTGCTCAGCAGCCTTGGTTTTTGGGGCTTTATCCTGGTTTTTTGTGTCGTATATAGATGGTGAAATCCTTGATCGTTTCAAGCAAGAGAGCCTCGAAGCCATGGAATTAACAGAAGGAATGATGAAATCCATTATGGGAGAATCTGCTTTCGACCAATCGGTGCAAAGCATTACGAATATGGAAATGTTAGAAGTAACGAGCGGCGATATTTTTAACAAAATGTTGGGCGGATTACTATGTGCCTTTATTGTAGCTGCCTTTTTTAGAAGAGAACCTAACTTTCAAGACCAAGAATGAGCTTAGCACAATTTGACATTTCGGTGGTGGTTCCACTGTTTAATGAAGACGAATCCCTTCCTGAGTTAAGTCAATGGATCGATCGTGTGATGAAAAAAGAAGGATATTCTTATGAAGCTATTCTAATTGATGATGGCAGTAAGGATAATTCCTGGAAAGTAGTTCAATCAATTTGTGCTCAAAATCCATCTTTTAAAGGAATCAAGTTTCGTCGGAACTATGGTAAATCAGCCGCCTTACAAAAGGGATTCGAATTAGCATCAGGAAAAGTGGTGATTACTATGGATGCCGATATGCAAGATAGTCCTGATGAAATTCCAGGATTGTATAAGATGATTGTGGAAGATGGGTTTGATCTAGTATCGGGATGGAAGCAAAAAAGATACGATCCCATCAGTAAAACCATACCCAGTAAATTTTTTAATTGGGCAACACGGAAAATGTCGGGCATCAATAATTTGCATGACTTTAATTGCGGATTGAAATCGTATCGAATCGATGTGGTGAAAAGCATTGAAGTGTACGGAGAGATGCACCGTTATATTCCCGTGATTGCGAAGTGGGCAGGATTCTCAAAAATTACTGAGAAATCTGTAGAGCACAGAGCTAGAAAATACGGAACAACCAAATTCGGTTTAGAAAGATTCGTGAACGGATTTTTAGATTTGCTTTCCATTTCCTTCGTTTCGCGTTTTGGAAAACGTCCCATGCATTTGTTTGGAACATTGGGTACATTGATGTTCCTTATCGGATTTATGCTCGCCGCTTATTTGGGAGCTAGTAAAATTTGGGCGGTATATCATAATGAATATGCTCGACTCATCACCAACCGCCCCTCCTTTTATATTGCATTAACATGCATGGTTCTTGGAACACAATTATTCCTTGCCGGATTTGTTTCTGAATTGGTAGGACGATCCAGCACGGAGCGCAATCATTACTTGATTGAATCCACTGAAAACTGTTAATTTTCAGTCGTGAAATCCACCACTGAAATAGATAAAGCGAATGACTCACTCATCTGCTAAACATATCATAATTGTAGGTCCTGCACATCCTTTGCGTGGTGGCATCGCCGCTTTTAATGAGCGATTGGCATTGGCTTTACAGGAAGATGGGCACAAAGTAACAATCTATACTTTCTGCTACCAATATCCCAACTTTCTTTTCCCTGGTAAAACGCAATACTCCACCGATCCAGCTCCTAAAAATTTGGATATTCAGGTGAAAGTTCATTCTGTAAATCCATTTAATTGGTGGAAGATTGGATCAGAAATAAAAAAATTGGCACCCGATCATTTGATATTGCGATTCTGGATTCCCTTCATGGCTCCTTGTTTGGGGAAGATTGGTCGCATTGTAAAAAGAAATAAAAAGACGCGCATTACCGGACTCCTCGACAATATCATCCCACACGAAAAGCGAATAGGCGATGTACCTTTAACGAAATACTTCACCCATACTTGTGACGATTTTATGTCGATGTCGCACCAAGTTACTCAAGACCTAAAACAATTTTCGGATACCCCTTGCCGTTATAGTCCACACCCTGTTTATGATCATTATGGAAAAGCCGTTTCCAAGGATGAGGCCGCGAATAAATTAGGATTGAATCCCAACGGGAAGTATTTGCTATTCTTTGGACTTATTCGCAAATACAAAGGCTTAGATTTATTACTTGAGAGTTTTGCAAAATCGGAAAAAGCTCGTCAAGAATACCAACTCATCATTGCTGGTGAATTTTACGATGACCCTGCCTCCTATCTCGAACAAATAAAAAAGCTTGGTATCGAAGAACAAGTCATTATCCACAATCGGTACATTCCCGACGAACAAATCAAATATTATTTCTCCATTGCAGATCTCATCACACAAACTTACCGAACGGCAACACAAAGTGGAATTTCGCAGCTGGCCTTTCATTTCGAGAAGCCCATGCTTGTTACCAAGGTAGGTGGACTCGGTGAAATCGTTTTAGATGGTAAGACGGGGTATGTTGCTGAGGCGGATGTGATGAGTATTACCGCTCAACTCAATCGATTCATAGATGAGAAAGATCAGATCAACTACTTGCCTGCCATCCAAGAAGAAAAGAAAAAGTACACTTGGAAATCGTTTATTGAGACGTTACTGGCACCATCTAAAAAGTAAAAATTGAAATAATTAGAAACCTCTTATTATCTTTGTATAGAAATGAATTCCATCCACGATATCATCAAAGCCTCCATTGAAGTCAAGCAAAAGTTATTGCAAGACGATGCTATGCAGCAAAACATTCAGATTGTTGCCAACACATGCGCTAACGTATTTCGTGCTGGTGGAAAAGTACTTTTTTGTGGAAATGGAGGGAGTGCGGCCGATGCACAACACCTCGCGGCAGAATTATCCGGAAGATTTTATACCGATCGCGATCCATTATACTCCGAAGCTTTGCATGTAAACAGTTCCTTTATTACCGCCGTGGCCAATGATTATTCATTTGATGTTGTCTACAGTCGCATGGTAAAAGCGAGCGGAAGAAAAGGTGATGTATTGGTGGGGATATCTACCTCTGGCAATTCCAAAAACATCATCAATGCTTTACAACAAGCGCGCGATTTAGAGATGATCACTGTAGGTATGACGGGTGAAGGCGGAGGAAAAATGAAAGATTTATGCGATCATTTACTGATGTCACCAAGTAAAGACACGCCACGCATTCAAGAAACACATATTTTGATGGGACATATTATTTGTCAACTCATCGAAGAGCAATTATTTAAAACCAACTCGTGAGCATAGCTACCTTATTCCTCGACCGTGATGGAGTCATCAACTCTGAAATTCACAACGACTATGTTAAAACATGGGATCAGTTTATTTTTGAGCCACATATTTTTGATGCTTTACAACTATTGCAGGAAAAGTTTGAGCGCATTATTGTAGTTACCAATCAACGTGGTGTTGGAGCTGGATTGATGACACAAGAAGCGCTTGACAACATCCACGATAAGATGATAGCGCAATGCTTTGATCGTGACATTATCATCCATAAAGTGTATGCCGCTACCGAAGAAGACCGAAACAGTTCCAAAAGAAAACCTTCGCCCTACATGGGGCTTTGTGCACAGGAAGATTTTCCTGAAATTGATTTTCACAACAGTTTAATGGTTGGCAATTCTCCCTCTGATATGGACTTTGGAAAGGCCTTGCAGATGCGAACGTTATTCATTGATGATAAAAGGAAATTTACCGACGTATCTCAAATTAAAAATGCCGATTTTGAAGCGGACTCATTGTTTGAGTTTGCGATAAAAGTTCAAAACAGAACCCTCGAAATATTTTAATTTTACACTATTCATTTCTGTGTAATTGAACACAGATTTTTTATGATGGTGATGATTTAATATGATCACTTATCAGTAGTAAAATTTTTCGCTGCGACCGTTGCAATACTCTAACTAAAAAACGCTGCGTTCGTTGCGCCTGCCTGCAGCAGGCAGGTTTAAATTTTAAGTATCCATCAAGTTGATTCGCTCTCTGATTTCCTCAAAATCCGGATCCTCATCAAAATCAGATTTTAACTGTTGAAGAAGTGTTTGAGCAATCAATAATTCGGTACTACGCACTTCGTTGTACTTCTGCTCTGAAATTTGATTCACTTTCATGGCAATCAACTTGTAATCGTCGCCTACGTCGTGCAAGAAACTACGGCAAACCATCTCCATCATGGTATAAAGTAAATAAATCTCTTCCTTCGACAATTCCATCTTCTCCTTGGCCCTTTGAGCTGCAAAACGTTGAGCGAGCTGGGCAACGCCATTGAGATCCACCAAATCAATTTGCATGGCTCTTTGCACAAAATCATATTTTTCCTGCTGAAATACGAAATGATACGACGAAGCCATCGAGCGAATAAACAGTTTTAGCTCTTCAGAAACCGTTATTTCAATAGAATCTTTAAAAATCTTACCTTCCATTTTTAGCCAATTTTTATGCGAAATTAATCTATACTTGGTAGAATACCGAATATTTAGACTAAAACCCATCTTTTGCACAGAGAAGAGGCAATGCTTTCCACACTTCATCGTTGATAAGATAATAAATCTTACAAAATTGAAGCTTCCTATATAATTAGCTTTGAAAACCATCTGGAAAATTGTAAATTAGTACATTGGAAAGGACTGCAACCTCAGGACTTATCATTCGTAACAAATTAGAAAAGGAAATATGCTCGCTATACATAAGGTTAAATATATAATTACATTAACATTGATCCCTCTACTCTTCTCTTGCAATCAAGTGCAAAAGGCCGAGGCTCAAAATCCAAGTCCACTCCAAAAGAAGCAAGAGACCTTGTTGCGAAAAACATTAATTAATGTATCTGATACAAGTCAAATAGAGCTCGTAAACAATTATCAACTTTTTACTGAAGGATGGGATACCCTTGCTCAACCTATTTTTTGGAAACAAATTATTTGTCTTTCTCCCGATTCATGCATCATCAATGTTGCTAACTCACGTACTCCTTTGGTGGTTTCGAATTATAGAAATTGGTTGAGTCAATCAGAAAGCGAAAAGACCATCTACAAAAATCGATTAAAACAAGATTACTGCGTTGATTACAGCTCCGACCTATATGTGACCAATGGCAAGAGTGAATTTTATGAGCATCGCAAAAGTATACCTACTATTAGCAGAGCGGTTTCTTACTTCAAAGAGAATGGCGTTGACCCTTGGTATGCGCAAACTATTTTGTTGATTGAAAGTCCGGGTAAGCATTTAGCAAAGTCCTATGTTGGTGCAGCTGGCCCTTTCCAAATCATGCGTTCAGTTGCATTAAAATACGGGTTGAAGGTGAACAAGTATGTGGATGAACGCAGCGATTTAAAACGAGCTGCCTTTGGAGCGTCTCGACTTCTTTCTACTATATGCATTCCGAAAGTAAAATCGCTATTGGATAGTCGTAATATTCCATACAAGGAAACTGATATTTATTTTCGACTCTTGGTATTGCACGCCTACCATGCAGGAGCTGGAAATTTAGCTTGTGCCATCAATAAAATTGATCCTACTGAAGGTGGACAATCGCTTATCAAAACTTTGTGGAAGACCGAGTGTGGTGGATTTAAAAATGAAAGTCAAAACTATTCGCAGATTGCATTAGCGGCTATTATGAACTTTGAAAACATTACACGTCTCGATGGAGACAGTATCTTTTTAGTTCAAGGTGATAAAGCGTTGGCCAATACACTTAGGACAATGAATCCATCAGAGAAAGTAAATGGATTATCATTAGCGTTGTTGATGTACGAACGTGATTTAGCCGATGGTACCATTTCCTATTCCTACTTTGCAGAAAAAGTAGAATTGCTAAAAATGGAATTGGCTCAAATGAATCCAGGGAACAATCAACTTTACCCAAGCAACGAAGAACAATTGGTTCGACTTGCCAATGAACTCATGAAAAAACGAAAGATGGATGATGTAATACAAGTGCTACGTCTTAACATGGATTTCTTTCCGAATTCATATATGACTGCTGAGAGCTTAAGCAAAGCCTACCGATTATCTGGCAATGCAGGTATGGCGCAAAAGTATATGAGTAAGTCGAATGAGTTAATGAGGGAGAATGGGAATTAGGGTTTAGAAACAGATTTGCGTGGGGGCCTCGGAGATTTCTTTTTCTCGTCTTCTTTTTTCAACTCAGGTTTTTTATCATGTTTCGGTTCCTCTTTGATCGATTTTTTTTCATCCATTTTATCATCTGATTTTTTGGATTTTTTTTCTTCCACAATCAAATTCTTTAACTCCGCGGTCGTTTTTACATTCCCAAAAATCACAATCACTTTGTCGTCTTTCACGCTCTCCACCTTGCCTACGACTGCACCATTTCTTAATTTCACTTGAACCCCTTTCTTCAAATGAATGCGATTGTAGGCAATTAATTCTTCTTGCTTGAATAAATCCTTTTGACTTAATTCATTTCTTCGCGCTTGTAATTTGGTGTTATATTTATCTAAAACTGCCTTTTTATTTTTAGCTTCTTTCCAATCTTTCACAAATCGTGTGAATTTATCTTCCAGTTGTTTTGAAATGCGCAATTCTTTTTGACGGATGCGTTCCTCGTTTTGCTCAATTTTATGCTCTTGATGCGCTACGTTTTTTTCGTATTTGTTGACGAGCTCATTCAATTTTTTTTCTTGAGAAGAATTTACTTGGATCAAACGAGCTACCTCTGCTTTTTCATGCTCTACTTTGTTGAGCAATTCTTCTAACAACAAATTATTTTTCTGCACTTTCTTTCTTGCTCTATGAATTACAGAGGGAGGCAATCCACTTCGCTCTGCCACCACAAAGGTATACGAACTTCCTGGCTTCCCTACTTCTAACCGAAAAAGTGGAATGAGTTTTTTTGCATCGAAAGCCATTGATCCATTGATGATGCCTTTTGTTTTATCAGCAAGCACTTTCAAATTCATGTAATGCGTGGTGATGATACCCACCGATTTTTTGTAATTCAAATCTTCTAAAATAGATTCAGCTAAAGCCCCACCTAGGGAAGGATCGGTTCCTGTACCAAACTCATCAATGAGAAAAAGAGAGTCGGCTGATGATTTCTCTAAAAATACTTTCATGTGCTTCAGTCGAGAACTGTACGTGCTCAACTCAAATTCCAAGGACTGTGAATCGCCAATATCAACCAATACATTCTTAAAAATTCCAAATCGACTGTTTCCATCAACGGTGACTAAGAATCCAGCTTGCAACATCAATTGAAGAAGTCCAACCGTTTTCATACAAACTGTTTTTCCTCCTGCATTGGGTCCACTAATCACTAAAATCCGCTCATCGCCTTGCAACTTCAAATTAAAAGGAATCGTTTTCTTTCCTGCGGCAGCATTGTATAAAAACAACAAAGGATGACAGGCATCCAGCAAATCAATTTTTGGTTTGGGATCAACATAAGGCAATTGAGCATTCATCTTCACTGCCAACTTTGCTTTTGCACGAATCACATCATAGCTCACAATCAAGGAAAAATATTTACTTAAGGCAGGATGGAATTTTCGAAGCAACTCACTTAAATCGCGCATGATTCTTTTAATCTCTTCACGCTCCTCCTCTTCCAATGACAAAATAAGATTATTGTATCCAATGGCTTCTTCAGGTTCTAGAAAGCAAGTTTTTCCGGTAGAAGAAATATCATGAATAATGCCCTTCGCACTTCTCTTATTCTCTGCCAAAATGGAAACCACTCTTCGTCCTCCTCTCCAACTTTCTTCCGAATCGCTTAGCCAACCACTTTTTCTGTACTTCTGAATGACAGATAAATAGATTTGATCGCACTCGACTCTTTTGCGTGTTAAATTTTTTCGAATGTGATTCAATTCTGTCGATGCGGATGACAAGACATGTCCGCTTTCATCCATTACACTTAGAATAGCAGATTGAATTTCTTTTTCAAAAATCACATCCATCAACAAAGAAGAGAGTAATGGAAACTTTGCTTCCTTATCTTTCAAAAAAGCAAAAACCAAAGCCATTTGTCCTACAATCCGATTCAACTGCAAAATTTGCAAGGGCATCAACACCGAATTCTGAATAAAGAGAAGTTTGAGGTCTTGTCGAACGTCTGGATAAGAATCGGAAGGGAAAGGCTCTCCATCCGAAAGAATCCGCCGCATCTCCTCCGTTTCCTCTAATCGCCTAAGCACCATGGCATAGTCGGATGAAAACGAGATTTTAAGTACATCTTCCTTCCCCGCAAGTCCACTACATTCCTCGGAGGTAATTTGACGCAATTTTTCAAACTCCTCAATCAGCAAAGAATGTTGTGGAAAGATATTCATGGGCTGCAAAAATACGTTGAGATTGTTATTATTCTGACGATTTTCAGCAACAATTAAAATAATTACGAAAAATAGCCTCTAATTATCCACAATCACAGTCCGATTGTTGAAAACCATTCCGCTACTTTGATAGGCTCATTACTTTTGCAGTCATGACTGAAATTAGCACATTGAATGATTTCGCCGTACAGGTGCGAAGAGATATTGTTAGAATGGTACACGCCGTTCAAAGTGGTCACCCTGGAGGCTCCTTGGGGTGTACAGAATTTGCCACTGTTTTATACAACGATATTCTCAAACATAACCCTAAAGAGTGGGATATGAATGGGAAAGAGCAAGATCTTTTCTTTTTGTCGAATGGACATATCTCGCCATTATGGTATAGTGTTCTTGCCCGAACGGGTTATTTTCCAATCACAGAACTGGCGACATTCCGTAAACTCAACTCTCGTTTACAAGGACATCCTACCACGCATGAAGGTTTACCAGGTGTTCGCATCGCTTCGGGCTCATTAGGTCAGGGACTTTCTGCAGCTATTGGAGCCGCACTTTCCAAGAAATTGAACAATGATGATCACTTAGTTTTCGTTTTAATGGGAGATGGCGAATTACAAGAAGGTCAGGTTTGGGAAGCTGCCATGTTTGCTGCTGGTAACAAAGTGGATAATTTGATTACTACCATTGATATGAACGGACAACAGATTGATGGTGCTACTAAAGATGTACTCCCTATGGGTGATTTAAAGGCAAAGTGGGAAGCTTTCGGTTGGCAAGTGTTGAGCATGAAAGGGAATGATATGGAAGATGTACGCGCAACTTTATTGAAAGCAAAAACTCAAACTGGATTGGGTAAACCCATTTTAATTTTAATGGAAACGATCATGGGTCATGGTGTCGATTTTATGATGGCCGGACATAAATGGCATGGAATCGCACCCAATGATGATCAATTAGCAGATGCCTTAAAACAAAATCCAAGTACACTTGGAGACTATTAGTTTGAAGAAAATAAACAGTAGTAATAACATCATCATAGTGCTTACATTAATTTTGTTAAGTACTGGGATGGTTATGGCTCAGAAAAAATCGCCTGAGCAACCTACTCGCATCCTTTTTCTTTTTGATGCATCTCAAAGTATGTATGCGCGTTGGGAAACCAATACAAAATACGAAGTAGCGAAGAAGATGTTGAGTGAGATGGTCGACAGTTTAAATGACATGACCAACTTGGAATTGGCATTGCGAGTATATGGTCATACGAAGAAATATCCACCTCAAGATTGTGACGATACACGACTAGAAGTGCCTTTTGGAAAGAATAATAGTTTCGCCATTAAAAAAAGATTGGAGGAAATCAATCCATCAGGAACTACACCCATTGCGCGCTCCTTAGAAGAATGTGGTGGTGATTTCCCAAAATCTCAAGCGAGAAATATTATCATTTTAATTACGGATGGAATTGAAGAATGTAATGGAGATCCTTGCGCCGTATCGGCCATGCTTCAGAAAAAAGGAATTGTATTAAAACCATTCGTAATCGGATTGGGATTGAATAAAGATTTTATAAAGCAATTTGAATGTATCGGAAATTATTTTGATGCTACTGACGAAACACAATTTCGGAATGCGTTCAATATTGTCATCACCCAAGCATTGAACAATACCACCGCTCAGGTGAACTTACTGGATATTCAATCACATCCTACCGAAACCAACACCAGTATTACTTTTTACGATCAACGAAGTGGAGCTGTACTTTACAATTTCATGCATACCATCAATGCTAAAGGGGTTCCTGACACAGTGCAAATTGATCCATTAGGAATGTATCGTGTTACTGCGCATACCATCCCATCGGTAAGCAAGGACAGTGTAACACTTACGGTAGGAAAGCATACGATTATAGCATTGGATGCTCCGCAAGGCGATTTACAATTAAAAATAGATGGCGCCAACGAGTATAAAAAACTTTATGCCATTGTTCGCAAGCACGGTGAAAAAGCTACGCTGAATGTTCAAGAGTTTAGTGATTTAACTCGATATATTGTGGGCGATTATGATTTAGAAGTGTTGACTTTACCACGTATTTTCATCAACAATGTAAATGTAGCTCAAAGTAAAACTACCTCTGTTCAAATTCCAACGCCCGGTATAGCAACCATCATTTGCAATGCTCCAGGTTATGGCGACATTTTAGTAGAAAAAGAGAATAAACTAGAATGGATAGATCGCATCTCCCTGAATAGTGTGAAAGAAAGTATTGTTTTGCAACCCGGACTTTATCGCATCATTTTCCGTCCTAAGAATTCTCAGTCGGTCATTTATACCATCGAAAAAACATTCCGCATTGCTTCCGGAATTAGCATCAGTGTAAACATCAATTAAAACATACTACCCTTATCCCATGAAAAAATATACATTTAGTGAAAAGAAAGATACTCGTTCAGGTTTTGGCGCCGGATTGCTCGAGGCAGGAAGAAAGAATGAAAATATTGTAGCACTCTGTGCTGACCTTACTGGATCATTGAAGATGGATGCTTTTGCAAAAGAATTTCCAGCACGTTTCATTCAAGTTGGAATTGCAGAAGCGAATATGATGGGGATCGCTGCCGGACTTACTATTGGTGGAAAAATTCCATTCACAGGTACGTTTGCGAATTTTAGTACAGGGAGAGTGTACGATCAAATTCGTCAATCGATTGCTTACTCAGATAAGAATGTGAAAATATGCGCTTCTCATGCAGGATTAACTTTGGGAGAAGATGGTGCTACGCATCAAATTTTAGAAGATATTGGTTTGATGAAAATGTTACCCGGAATGACTGTGATCAATCCTTGCGATTTCAATCAAACTAAAGCGGCAACTTTAGCCATAGCTGAACATCATGGACCCGTTTATTTACGTTTTGGAAGACCTGCTGTCCCTAACTTTACACCTGCCGATCAGAAATTTGAAATAGGAAAAGCAGTCATGTTGAATGAGGGAACGGATGTAACCATCATTGCTACGGGACATTTAGTTTGGAAAGCCATTGAAGCTGGTGAGCAATTGGAAGCGATGGGAATTTCGGCAGAAATCATCAACATCCACACCATTAAACCCATCGATGAAAAAGCCATTTTGGATTCATTGAAAAAAACAGGTTGTGTCGTAACGGCTGAAGAACATAATCGCATTGGTGGATTAGGCGATGCCGTTGCACAAGTTTTAGCGGTTCATTTCCCAAGTCCTCAGGAATATGTTGCCGTTAACGATTCATTTGGAGAAAGTGGAACTCCCGAGCAACTCATGAAAAAATACGGATTAGAAGCAAGTAATATTGTAGAAGCCGTACAAAAAGTGATGGCTCGTAAGCGAGTGTTGGCTTAATAAAATTCTTTTTAGAGTACGATTAAACCATTTGGGGAGTAGCGAGTCGAACTTGCTTATCCGAATTATTTATTGTTGTTTATGGCTGAACTAAGCGATCAGGAATTATTGGCAATGTTTAGAGATTCGCAAGCGAATGCTCATTACGCCTTTAATTTGATTGTAAAAAAGTACCAGCAAAGAGTGTATCTCCATGTTCGGAGAATGGTTATTGTACATGACGATGCCAACGATTTAGTTCAAAATACTTTTATTAAAGTGTGGAATCATTTAGAAGGATTTAGGGAAGATAGTCAGCTTTTCACCTGGATCTATCGTATTGCTACCAACGAATGCTTAGCCCATCTAAAACAGAAGCGAAAACGCTTTTTTCTACCCATTCATGATGTGGAACATGAACTAAAAAACCATGTTAACAGCATGATTCCCTTCGATTCCAACAAACTAGAATTGAAATTACAACAGGCTATATTGAGTTTGCCGGAGAAACAGAGACTCGTATTCAACCTTCGCTACTACGACAACATGAAATACGAGGAAATGTCGCAAGTATTAGGGACATCGGTAGGCGCTCTCAAAGCATCTTACCACCATGCAGTGAGTAAAGTAGAAAAATATATTCTTAACGATTAAACCAAGAAGTTCTAAACGCCTCTTAACAACAAATCATGACACAGCATACAAACCCTATAGAAAGAGAAAATGAGTTGAAGGATGCCCCTACTTTAAGGAATCTTCCTACTTCTGATTTCTTTAATTCACCAGATGGGTATTTTGATAACTTAAGTTCCAGAATTCAAGATCGGATTCAAGAAAATAAAAGCAAGACGTACATCATTCCCGTTTTTCGTCCTGCTTTTGTTGGAATTAGTTTTACGTTGATGATTATTTGCATCAGTCTCCTTTACTTCAATTCCATCAACAGCAAAACTGATAATCAAGTCCAACTGGAGTCACCTAGCCTTGACGAAATTATTGATAGCGGTTATTATCTCGATTTTGAAGAGGCAGTGCTTGCAGAAACTTTATGCGATTTACCAAGCAAGAACGACACTACCCAACTAAATACACAAGACCTTGAATTAGAAAACTACCTAATTCAATCTATGAATGAAACCACATTATTAAACGAATTATAATGCGTACTATGAAAAAAATTATCTACACCTTACTCTTTGCTTTTCTATGCCTATTCAGCTATGAATCTGTAATCGCTCAACCCGGAGGAGGTCGAGGCGAAAGAATGAAAGATATCGAATCCATGAAAATCGCTTTCATCACCAAACGCCTTAGTCTAACTCCCGAAGAAGCGAAGGTTTTTTGGCCGGTTTATGATGAATATTCAGCGGAGATGAAATCAGTGCGAGAAAATAGAGTAACGAATCTGAAAGAAGCCAAGGGTGAAATAGACAATTTAACGGACAAAGAAGTGGATAATATTATTGCAGATGACATCGCACTTCGTCAACAAGAAGTAGATATTTTGAAAAAGTACCATCCTCGATTTAAGCAAGTCTTACCCATCAAGAAAGTGGCGAAATTATTTAAATCGGAAGAGGAATTTAAGCGTGAATTGTTGGAGAAAATTCGTGAACGCAAAGCGCAAGGCAAGGGCGGAATGCGGAAATAAGATTTATTATTTAAAATGCAAAGAGACAGATTGAAATCTGTCTTTTTGCATTTTAATTTGCTCTCGGACTTAATTAATTCTTAATAAATTTAACTGATAAAAAGTCGTTTTTCATAATCCATCTCAATAAATATACACCGGAAGACAATCCCTCCACATTGAAATTTGTTTTGAATGGACTTTTTACTGAAATGGTTTTTTCTTCCTCTATCAATTGTCCATTAACATTAAAAATTTGAAATATCGAATTTGTAGAATTTGGCCCCATAGCTATCACTTCAAGCATTCCTGATGTAGCATTGTAATTCGCTGTTAAATAATTTTTAGAGAATTCCATCTCCTCCACCCCAACAGAGAACGGACATACTTTACTGATCCAAATATCACCTCCACCATTATTATTGAAAGTTCTATAACCTCCTGTGTCGGAGAGGGTATAATTGATACTGGTGTAACATCCCTGGAAATCCGATATCACTTGACCATATTCATCATGTCCAGTCGTAAAAAAAGTTTTATCCAAAATTTTATTGCCGGATGTATCGCAAACTACCATCCATGTTTGCTCTGCTCCCAAATTCAATTCCGTTTTATCGCCGCTCAAGGTTGAATAAGAAGTACCGCTTAATAAAATTTCATTTTGTCGAGAGATCATCAACCTTGCTAATTCATCTTCTAAATCTCCACCAAATGTTTTATCCCACAAGATATTTCCTAAAGCAGAAATTCGAATAGCCCAAAAATCGTCTTGCCCACGATTAGCTTCCGATTTATTTCCACTGATACCTGAAAAAGAAAATCCACCAACGACATAGCCGTTATTGAGTCCGGGCATAGAACAAACAGAAAAAGCATAATCGTCACCTTGACCACCGATGGTTTTATCCCAAATTTTACGACCTACACTATCTACTTTCAGCACCCAATAATCATATAATCCTTGTGAAGGTTGACTCTTGGTAAAAGAAATGGGAGAATTGCTATACCCCGCCATAATAACTCCGTTATCAGTGGTTGGTGTCATTCCAAAACAATTGTCACCAAGTAATCCGCCCAACGTTTTTTCCAAAATGAAATTACCCAATGTATCAAGCTTCACCCACCAAAAATCGAAGTCGCCAAAGGGAGCACTGATTTTATCGGCACCAATGGGACTTAATGTCCATCCGCCCAACACTAAATGCTGATCGGTTGTAAGGGCCATGGAGGTGAGTTCATCATTACTGAGTCCACCAACAGTCCGATCCCAGATTACATTTCCGAGCAAATCGGTTTTTACAATCCAAAAGTCATCGCCGCCCCGTACGCTATCCGTTTTCTCGCCGCTAATTCCTGACGAAGATGTTCCACTCAAAACATACCCATCTGTCAACACTAAGAGTGCAGCAGGTCGGTCGGAAGAAGATCCACCGATGGTTTTATCCCAAAGTTTATTTCCATTCTTATCCAAACGGATCAACCAAAAATCGGAGCTCATTCCAGAAGGATCTCGATTATTTTGACTCTTATCAAATCCCATATTGGAACTTGATGAAGCCAAAATAATGTATCCGCTATCGGGTAATTGCTCGAATCCAATGGGAACATCGGATTGTGTCCCGCCTAAATTTTTGTTAGAGAAAGGATAAAGAGTTTGGGCTTGGAGATGGAATCCCATCAAGGAAAACAAACAGAAATAAAGTTGACACTTCATTGACACCAATTTTAGTTTTAACACAAACAAATTTAAGTATATTTGCTTGAATAAGTAAGTATTCGGTTTAATCTTAACCACCCTTGAAAAGATGAAAAATTATATCTTTTATTTTTTGTTTTTTACTTGCTGCTCATCTACATTGGCACAAGTTACTTTTGAAAAAAAGTTTAGCCCAGACAATCAACAATACGGAAGATCTATTTTCAATGCATCAAACAATGGTTTTTTAATTCAAGGAACCATCGATAAAAATTGGCGAAATTGTTATTTAATTCGTACGGATGCTTTAGGTGATACGCTATGGACTCGACATTTTGGCACCGACTCCATACAGTATTTTGCTTATGATATGATTCAACTCAGTGATGGCAATTTCCTTCATTGTGGCGATTACCAAACCGCACTTACCTTTTCAAGTATGGACAGTTATATTCAGAAAATTGATAGCCTAGGCAATGAAATTTGGTTTAATGCTTTTGGTTGGCCAATGAGCTTAGGGGGAAGTAAAGATCACGGGCAAAGAGTAAAAACTTTATCGGATGGATCCATTATCGTTGCTGGGACTACTAAGGATTTGTATCTCGGTCTCGGTAATATTATAAACCTAAATACGTGGAATTCTTTTTTGGCAAAAATAGACTCGAATGGAATTCTTGTTGATATTAATAACATTCATCAGCTCATATACAATTCTCCTATTCAATTCTACCAAAGTTTTGACCTTGAAACCATCCACAATTCTATCTTTTGTCTTGGAACAAATTCCACTCCTACTTATCCTACTTCGGGACAAACTATCCTTGCCAAATTTGATTCTAATTTAGATACTGTTTTCACAATTGATACCGGCTTAAATTCCTATTGTGGTCTTGCAAGGTCTACAGATGATTATCTTTATTTATATGGAGCAGGAATTATTACTAAGATGGATACACTTGGTAATGTTATTTGGACGACAACCAACCCATCACCCTCCATCCCCAACGACCTCATTGAATTAGCTAACGGAGATATTGTAACGATAGGTGGCAATTATTATATCAGCCCCTTTCATGCTGATTTTTACTCTCCTGCCAATACAACCGTTTATATTAACAAATACAACAATAGCGGAACGCTCATTGGTTCCTCACAAATAAATAATCCGGCAGGTATTAATAAACAAGTTGGTTACAGAATTATAGAAACCGCGGATCAAGGATTTGCATTTACTGGACTTAGTGATGATGATATTTGGCTTGTAAAAACGGATAGCTTGGGACAGTTAAGCACTTCTATTTCTGAAAACAATTTAGAGAATAAATTTTCAATATATCCAAATCCAGCAAATGCTAGTTGTCATTTCAGTTTCGATAAAGAAATAGCAAGCGTTACACTTACTAGTTTGGATGGGAAAATTTTATTCGCTGATGATGTAAATCAAAAACAAGGAATACTAAATTTAGACAAACTTTTACAAGGCATCTACTTTGTAATCGCTCAATTAAAAGATGGGCAAAAGTTAACTAACAAACTCCTAGTTTACCGGCCTTAAACAATCCAACAAATTACGCCTTCATATACATCACTTCCTTCACAGCCTTAATTACTCTAGCTGGGTTTGGAAGATAAGCTTCAATCAAGGTTGGAGCATAGGGTAATGGAACGTCGCCGCCCATCACTCGTAAAATGGGCGCATCTAAATGATCGAAAGCGCGCTTTTGTACCATGAAGGATATTTCGGAAGCAATAGATGCCAGAGGCCAGCTTTCTTCTACAATCACTAATCGATTAGTTTTTTTCACCGACTCCACAATCATGTTATAGTCGATAGGTCGCACCGAACGTAAATCGATAACCTCGGCACTGATTTGCTCGGCTTCCAATTCTTCAGCGGCTTTCAAAGCAATCTTCATCATCTTCCCAAATGAAACAATAGTTACATCGGTACCTGCTCTCTTGATATCAGCTACACCAATCGGCATCACATATTCTCCTTCGGGAACCATTCCTTTGTCGCCATACATCTGCTCCGACTCCATAAAAATTACAGGATCATTATCGCGGATAGCGGCTTTCAGCAAACCTTTTGCATCTGCTGGATTGGATGGCACTACCACTTTTAATCCAGGACAGTTTGCATACCAATTCTCAAAAGCTTGACTATGCTGTGAACTCAACATTCCAGCAGAACCAGTAGGTCCACGGAATACGATGGGAACAGTAAAATTACCACCACTCATACTCATCATCTTCGCGGCCGAATTAATTACTTGGTCGATGGCTACTAAAGAAAAATTAAAAGTCATGAATTCAATAATCGGACGCAAACCATTCATGGCTGCTCCTACTCCTATTCCTGCAAATCCTAGCTCTGCAATGGGAGTATCAATTACGCGCTTGGGTCCAAATTCATCCAACATCCCCTGACTCACTTTATAAGCACCGTTATACAGCGCAACCTCTTCTCCCATCAAAAACACCTTTTCATCGCGGCGCATTTCTTCTGACAATGCTTCTCTTAGGGCTTCTCTAAATTGAATTTCTCTCATGGATTTATTTTATTCGGTGGTACAAAAGTAGGTTTTTGTGCTATTCCATCATAAGGAAATAACGCGATTAATTTTGGAAATATTTATTAATCTAATAAATTAATTAAACTTTGTATTAATTTCATTATGAATATAATATAATTATTATATATCATCTAACAGAAACTCCAACTCGGAATAGGTATGTGA
>JANOAX010000113.1:0-16259 GCA_031411335.1 Bacteroidota bacterium | reverse complement strand
GATCAATGAATCAGTAAAGCATAAAGTGAAATGTTTTGTGTTCACTTCTTCTATTGCTGTTTACGGACGCGGTCAATTACCTATGCGCGAAGACATGCTTCCAACACCAGAAGATCCTTATGGAATTTCAAAGTTGGCGGTAGAAATGGATTTGAAGTCAACACATGAAATGTTCGGATTAAATTATGTCGTGTTTCGTCCACACAATGTTTACGGTGAGTATCAAAATTTGGGAGATAAATATCGTAACGTGGTTGGTATTTTCATGAATCAATTAATGCAAGGAAAGCCGCTCACTATTTTTGGTGACGGGAAGCAAACAAGAGCGTTTAGTTATATTGGAGATGTAGCTCCTTACATTGCGAATTGTGTTGAAGTACCCGCAGCCTACAATCAAGTTTTTAATATTGGAGCCGATCAGGAATTTACAGTAAATGAATTAGCGAATACAGTATGTGATGTGATGGGAATGAGCGGTCAAGTTCGACACCTTGATGCTCGCAATGAGGTGATGCACGCCTATGCAGATCATGGGAAAGTGCAAAAAGTTTTTAATATCCAATCAGGCTATACATTAAAGCAAGGATTGCAACTCATGGCCGATTGGGCAAAGACTGCCGGCAGCAAGGAAAGTGATAAGTTTAAAGGAATTGAAATCACAGAAAAATTGCCTACAATTTGGCAGGAAGATTAATTCGTTGAGTTGTGAAACAAGTTCTCATCATTACTGCACATCGTAAAGATCGTGCCCCCAATCAAAGATTTAGGTTCGAGCAGTACCTCGATTTTTTAAAGTTGAATGGTTTTAATTGTCATATTTCTTATCTCATTTCAGAGGAAGATGATAAAATATTATATCAACCTGGAAAATATTTTTCTAAAGCAATGATTGGATTAAAAGCGACATTAACTCGAATGAATGATGTTATTCATCGAAATAAATACGATTTAATTTTTGTGTGTAGAGAAGGTTTTCTAACAGGAACTACTTTTTTTGAAGAGTTGTTGCATCGTGCCAAAGCACCTATGATTTATGACTTCGATGATGCCATTTGGCACTTTGATGTTTCAGATGCAAATAAAAGTTTTGGGTGGATGAAGAATCCTGGGAAAACAGCCCGACTCATCAGCATGTCTGATTTGATTTTTGCAGGGAATCAATATCTAATGGATTACGCAAAACATCATAACGATAATGTAGTAATTATTCCAACTACAATTGATACGGATGAATACCAAGGAGTACCTTTTCAGGAGAAGGAAGTGCTCTGTATAGGATGGAGTGGATCGATCACTACCATTCGTCATTTTGAAATGGCTATCCCAGTTTTAAAAATACTGAAAGAGAAATATGGTAATCGTATTTGTTTTAAAGTGATTGGTGATCAAAATTATTTTAATGCCGACTTGGATATTAAAGGTATTGCCTGGAAAAAGGAAACAGAGTTAGCCGAATTGGCAAAAATTGATATTGGAATTATGCCTTTGCCTGATGATGAATGGGCAAAAGGAAAATGTGGATTGAAAGGCCTTCAATATATGGCGATGAGTATTGCAACCGTAATGTCGCCTGTTGGAGTAAATACTGATATCATTCAAGATGGTGAAAATGGAATGTTGGCTTCCGATACTGATGAGTGGGTTCGAAAAATAAGTCTGTTGATTGATAATACGGATTTAAGGCAAAAATGCGCCGAGAATGGTCGTAAGACGGTGGAAAAGAGTTATTCTGTAAAAGCACTTCAACCCATCTACCTGAATTATTTTAAGACACTGACTGAGCCCAAAAATGATTAAATTTGCAACCTCATTAAATTAATACCGATGACAACTACCCCCGAAACTTTAAAACAAACTGCCTTAACTGATTTACACACTCGCTTAGGTGCGAAGATGGTTCCTTTTGCAGGATATATGATGCCTGTTCAATACGAAGGAATTAATGTTGAGCATGAAAAAGTTCGTTCTTCTGTAGGTGTTTTTGATGTTTCTCACATGGGTGAATTTATTTTGAAAGGAGAGGGTGCGTTAGATTTAATTCAACGAGTAACCAGCAACGATGCTTCTAAATTGAGTCCAGGCAAAGCACAGTACTCTTGTTTTCCAAATGAAACAGGTGGTATCGTTGACGATCTAATTGTTTATGCATTGGAAGATGGGCATTGGATGTTAGTAGTAAATGCTTCGAACATTGAAAAAGATTGGAACTGGATTCAGAAATTCAATACAGGTAATGTAGAGATGCATGATATCTCCGATAAAACATCACTGTTAGCAGTACAAGGCCCCAATGCTTTAGCTACGATTCAAAAATTAACTACGGTCGATTTAACAGTCATTCCGTATTATAATTTTACAAAGGGAGAAGTAGCAGGTTGTAAAAACATTTTAATTTCTAATACAGGCTATACTGGTGCTGGTGGATTTGAATTGTATTTCGAAAACCAATATGCAGAAACTATTTGGAATGCATTAATGGAAGCAGGAAAAGAATTTGATATTAAACCTTGCGGATTAGGTTGTCGTGATACGTTGCGTTTGGAGATGGGTTTTTGCTTGTATGGAAATGATATTAGCGATACCACGTCACCGCTAGAAGCTGGATTGGGCTGGATTACTAAGTTCACAAAAGACTTTACCAATTCAACAGCATTAAAAGCACAGAAAGAAGCCGGAGTAACTCGAAAACTTTCTGGATTTGAAATGGTGGAAAAAGGAATTCCACGTCATGATTATGAAATCGTGGATGCACAAAATAAAGTGATTGGAATTGTTACATCAGGAACTCAATCTCCCAGTTTGCAAAAAGCAATTGGAATGGGTTATGTTGCGAAAGAACATGCCACAGAAGGAAATGAAATCTACATAAAGATTAGAGATAAAGCCATTAAAGCTGTCGTTGTTAAAACTCCTTTCTTAAAAAAATAAGAAAATCCATTGACCAAGAATAATGTTTCTTCATCACGCACGCTAGAAGTTTGTTTCTCGCCTGCATTGATTCATCTTCACGATATTTCAAATTCTATCGTGGTGGTAATTGATGTTTTGCGCGCTACTTCTTCTATTTGTGTTGCATTTGCAAATGGTGTGAAAAGCATTGTTCCTGTTTCCACTATAGAAGATAGCTTTTCTTATAAAGCAAAAGGATATTTAGTAGGAGCAGAACGAAATGGAGAAATGTTGGATGGATATGATTTGGGAAATTCTCCATTTAGTTATTTAGATCCAAGAGTAAAAGATCGCGATATTGCTTTAACTACTACGAACGGAACACAAGCCATTGCTGCAGCCGCAGGCGCTTATCAAATTGTGATTGGTTCTTTTTTAAATCTTGATTGTTTATGTGATTGGTTAAAGAATCAAAATAAGAGTGTATTGTTATTATGTTCGGGCTGGAAAAATTCATTTAATTTAGAGGATACAATTCTAGCAGGAGCAATTGCTGAGCAACTGGAGCCCCATTATGAGTTGAATAGAATGTGTGATGCCGTGATTGCTGCGATGCATTTGTACGGTCTTGCAAAGCCCGATTTAAATGCGTTTTTGGATAAGAGTTCGCACCGCAAAAGATTAGAACGGTTACAAATTGATAAAGACGTAGAATATTGTTTAACACCTAATCTAGCACCCGTAGTTCCGGTGATGGTGAATGGTGTATTAGTGAAGTTTGTTGCCTGATTTTTATTAGGCGTAATTAATTTTTAGTACCATGAATAAAAAACTATTGGGCAGCTGGATGCTGTCGTTGATCATCGTACCAGGTACGGTAGTCACCCTCTTCGCCTGGGGCTTCTGGGGCCATCAACAAATTAATCATGCTGCCATTTTTACCTTGCCGCCCGAAATGTTTGGGTTCTACAAGGAGCATGTGCGTTTTATCACCGAGCATGCTGTGGATCCCGACAAACGTCGGTATGCAGATCCTAATGAAGCACCTCGACATTTTATTGACCTCGATCGTTATGGTGATCATCCATTCGATAGTTTGCCAACGCGATGGGATGAAGCTGTAAAAAAAATTGGAGAGGATACATTGAAAGCACACGGTATCGTTCCATGGCATATTCAAACAATGTTGTTTCGCCTCACTTCAGCATTTAAAGCGCAAGATAGAGAGCGAATATTACGAAATTCTGCCGATATCGGACATTACATTGGTGATGCGCATGTGCCGTTGCATTGTACCCGAAATTATAATGGACAATTAACCGGTCAACATGGAATTCATGGTTTTTGGGAATCAAGATTGCCCGAATTGTACGGTAAAGAATATAATCGAATAACAGGAACCGCAGTGTATTTGTCGAACCCATCGGAGGTGATTTGGCAAATATTAAGAGAGAGTTACGCTGCACACGATTCTGTTTTAAGTATCGAAAAAGCATTAAGTAAATCATTTCCTCCTGATCAGAAATACAGTTACGAAGAGCGTGGTGGACAAATGATCAAGACTTTTTCAGTAGCCTATAGCAAAGCCTATCATGAAGGGTTAAATGGAATGGTGGAAAGAAGATTTAATAAAGCAGTTTATCTCGTTGGGTGCTTTTGGTATACCGCTTGGGTCAATGCAGGGATGCCGTCAATGGATTATAAAGGTGAATTTATTTTAAGTAAGGAAGCAAAAAACGAATTAGATAGTTTGAATGTGAAGTTGAGCACTGGAACTTTTGATGAACATGATCATAAGGATTAAGTTCTGTAAAAATTAAATGGGTAAACGTGTTTAAATATTCGTTTACCCATTTTAAAAATTCAATTAGATGAAGTGAATCTAATTTTCAATTCGTAGTTATTTTCACTTTTCATTTTCTTTCATCAATCCATTCTTGTAATTATAGCTGGCGGCTTGATAATAAGAGATACAAGTATTTTTTAATTGTTCGTTTTTTATGGAATCGAACTTAACCATATGACTATTTTTCGAATCCCACGAATATTGGTAAGATTTTTTTCGATCATTTATTTCCGTGAATATTTGATTTTTTAATAGGCCAACGGTTCTGTAATTTCCTAATAAAGCACGCTCTTCACCTAGTTTAATGTAGTTGAGGTCTTTCCCAAATAATTGGGTGTCATAACTCCAACCTAAGTAACCAAATAGAGTAGGCATTAAATCAATTTGCGAGGCTAATGTTGAAATCACGGTATCTTCTTGTGGTAAGTTATAAATCAAAGCTGGAATATGATGTTTTTGAATATTTACTTCCCATTTCCCTGCACTGCTAGCACAATGATCCGCAACAATTACGAATACAGTATTTTTAAACCATGACTTTTTCTTAGCCTCTTTTAAAAATTCTCCAATTGCAAAATCAGTGTATTTTACAGCACCTTCACGATTTCCTTGTGGTAAGTCAATTTTATTTTGTGGAAAAGAATAGGGTTTGTGATTAGAAGTTGTCATTAGAAACTGGAAAAAAGGTTTGTTTTCTTTTACATGTCTGTCTGCATCCTTTAACGATTGTCGATATAGATCTTCATCACAAATACCCCAAGCATTTTCAAAGGTTACGTCTTGATCTGAAATCGGAATTCGAGTGGTTTGAATATGTTCAGATAATGGATTTCCTCGATCTCTATCGATGATCGTGTAACCTTGTCCTCCAAAATAAGTATTCATATTGTCGAAATATCCATCACCACCATAAATAAAGCTGAGTGCATATTCTTTTTTTCTTAAGATGGTTGCTATCGAAAATAAATGATCGTTATTGGGTCTTCTCACAATGCTGTTTCCTGGAGTAGGGGGGATGGATAAGGTAAGCGCTTCCATTCCTCTAATAGTCCTCGTTCCTGTTGCATACAGGTTGGAGAGGAAAATACTATGATGTGTCAACGTATCATAAATAGGTGTGATGTTTTGTTGGTTTCCAAATCTGTTTAAAAAATCAGCACTGAAACTCTCAATGCATATTAAAATAATATTGGGCCTTTTTTCCACACTTCCTACTACATGTCGAGTAAGGTCAAAATCATTTTTTGAAGTATACGTTTGGTTTTCTTGGAGTATTTCTTTTTTTACAATGGCAAAAGCTTGTTTGTCATCTATGCGTGTGTAAAATGTGTTATAGTCCAATTCATTGGATCGATAGGCTGCAAAGAAGGAGAATACTCCATTCTTGCTTAATTCATTTTCGTAGATGTTGGAACTCCATTCGGCTTGCTTATTGGTTGAAAAGTTGCTAAAAAACAAGAGGGCACAAAGAGATAAGACGAAAACGATTGTTCGATTTCCAAAGCGAGGATTATTCGAAAATGTATATTCGTAAATACGTTGCTTTTTGAATAGGTAAATAATGGCAGCAATGATGCTAAATATAACGAGTAGGATGAGCGGAATAGAGTAGGATTGATTTATGTTTTCGATAACCTCATAGGTGTATATTAAATAGTCTACGGCAATAAAATTAAAGCGAGTGTTAAATTCTTCCCAAAAAGGAAATTCTGCAATGAGTGAAAAAACGACTATAAAAAGGGAAATGGATGTAATTAAGTAAGTGAGTATTTTATCGAGTTTGCTTCCTACCCATTTGGATGGGATGACCAAAATGTAAAGTGAATAAAAAGCAAAAAGATAAATAGCAGTAGCAAGATCAAAGTACAGCCCAATAGAAAATATTTTAATAACTGCTAGAATGGAAAAGTCAATTCCAGCATGTGCAAGGAAATAAAGTGTAAGTCGAACAAAAAAGGAAAGACAAACGTAAAGAAGCAATAAAGAAAGGTAAAGCGAGTATCTTGATTTTAGTAAATTTTTCATGATTTAATTTAAATATTGAATAACGTGTATGAAAAGTAATTAGTTGGAATTACAGTTGGTACGTCCATGCCACAATTCTCGAAACTTTATTTCCTGTTTCCATTGGAATGGTTTGGTGTTTGAGATTTGGTATTTTATCTAAAGCTGCATAAATACTTTTTAGATGCGCCGCTTTAGAAACCATCGTGGTAAACCATCTGCAAGAAGTTTTGAAAGACATACTCTCGTCTATCATTTTCAATATAAATTTTTCTTCTCCACCATCACACCATATTTCAGAAGTTTGTCCGCCAAAGTTTAAAAGCGGATGTTTGATTTGCCGTTTTTTTAAATTAGAAAGTTTCTTGATTGCTTCTTTTTTCGCTTCTGCTGCCGATGAATGAAACGGTGGATTGCAAATAGTCAAATCAAATTTTTCATCCTTTTGAATGATGCCATGCAAAATAAATTTTCTTTTAGATTGATAACGAAGTTCCAGTTTGCCTTGAAGTCCTACATTGTTGTCAATAATTTTTTGTGCTGCATCCAATGCCTCTTGATCCACGTCTGATCCAACAAATGTCCAGCCGTATGCATTTATTCCAATAATAGGATAAATACAATTTGCGCCAACTCCAATATCAAGACATCTTATATTTTCATGGACAGAAGTATCTTTCTTAGTATTATCATTTCCTTTTAGAAGTGCTGCTACTTGATGAATGTATTCTGCTCTTCCAGGAATGGGCGGACACAAATAACCTTCTGGAATCTCCCAAAAGTCGATATGATAAAACTTTTTAAGCAACGCTTTATTCAATGCAATTACAGCTCGGGGATTAAAGAAATCGATGGATTCATCACCAAACTTATTTACACTCACAAACTCCGCTAATTTAGGGGAAGCCTTTATCAAAGATGGAAAATCGTAACGATCACGATGCGGGTTGGAAGGATGGAAGGTGGATTTTGTTGTGGAATTCATAGTTATTCAATTTAAGTTGGTCTAATGAAACTCCGACAAACTCTTTTTTTTGCTTGGTGAAGTGACTTGTGGGCATCTTTCGGATTGGATATGAAAGCCCATTCGAACCACTTTGTTACGTTTTCCCAGAGCAACTCTCGTATATCCAATGGTTTGCTGCTTGACGAAGGTGGTATTATAGCTAAAAATTTCAGTGTCACTGTAAATTTACGTAAAACCATCATACGATTCACTGACTCACCCTTCTAATATTATGTTGTTGCTATCTGTGGATTGTTCTATGAAGGGTGAAAGTCATTGTTTGTTTTTTTACTCATCATTTTCCTTTTTGCGAATATTTTAATCTGTGTTGGCTGTCGAGAGGTAAGTTTATAAATTTAGACGAAAGATGTGATAAGAAAATGTTTTTCTTCTACTTGTAGATTGAAAGCTTTTTCCAATGGTTGTAGAGTAGGTAAGATGATGCAAATTACAATTGAGTTACACCTTTTGGTTAGAATTTGTAATGGTAACCAAGTCTAATAACTTGAGTCTCGTAATAATCGGTGCTCGTGTATTTGAAACCTTGACCACGAATTTCTTTTTTGATAATCATTGTGTTTAAGAGATCACTTGCATTAAGAAAGACTTCTCCTTTCCCTTTTTGAAAACTCTTTTTTATACCAAGGTCTAAAGTAAATCGTTGAGCACTTTTTCCTTGAGGAAGAATATCTGGCGCCAAATAATTTGCAGTTAACTGGGCATCAAAATTTTTAGAAACATGAAATGAGTTGTTCAGTTTGATATTCCCTGTAATAATTTCTTGGTTAGTTGCGGTAAATGTATTTGGAACGGGGTATTTATTTTCAACAGTAAAGGCATTGATTTGATTGAGATATCCATTTGTGTTAAGATTAAAAGAATACCATTTAGTCACTTCTTGTGACAATACAATTTCTAAACCTGTGTTATAACTTTTACCTCCGTTTTGAAATATAGCGTATATCAAATTACTGTTGGGAGCAATACTAGAAATTCGTGTAATAGTTCCATCAGCAAAACGGTGATAAGCGGCAGAATATAAATATCCCTTGTTCCAACTAGTTTTAAATCCAAGCTCAATGGAATTGGTGAACTGTGGTCGTAAAGCTGGATTTCCAACTTTAATAATTTCTGCATCATCGTATTTTGGAAAAATTCTTATATCCACTTCATTCGGTCTATCTACTCTTCGATTATAGAACAATGAAATTTTGTTGTGGTCATTAATTTTGTATGCGAATCTTCCATTAGGAAATGGTTGCGTGTAATTATACCCATCACTTTTATAGGTGTTGTGATTCGGATTTACTTCATATTGAATATTGACATATTCTATTCTCAATCCTAATTCTGCTTCCCATTTTTTGTTTTCAAATACATAATTTCCATAAAGGGCAGGAATTATTTCTTTGTAATTTGCCCAGCCACCTGCATTGCTGTCTAATATAGAATTTACACCAGGAATAAATTCCATATTAGTCGGAATATTTCTGCTTCGTAGTTTTACACCTGTTTCGATTCGTCCATATTTTAGTGGTTTTATATAATCAAGATTTAAATCATATACTTGTTCATCTGATAAAAGTTGAAACGCATCAGTTCCATTTGATGTAGGCAAATAGTTAGTATAAAAGTATTTTTCATCTTCTCTATGAAATGTATAGTTCAGCCCAATGTTCAATGAATGTCCCGCCTGTTTAAATTTATGTACATAGGCTGTAGTTGCCATTATCGTTGTCTTTAATTCATCCTCCAAAAACTGCCACAATCTAAGTCTTTCTGTATTATCTGCATTATAAAAAGGTTGATCGCCTTTGTCAATTATTTTTTCACTTCCGAATAATGCCGAAATGCTTAGTGTGTTGTTGTTAAAACTCCAATCGATACCTGTTTTTGATGTAAAGTAATTCGTGTTCCGATTGCGTTTTAGTTGCTGTTGAATAATCGTTCCATCATCATAGGTTCGAGTTACAAATTCGTTTTTGTTGAGAGTTTGTGTGTAAAGATTGTCTGCTTGAAAGTATATGTTTATCTTTTTTTTTCTGTAATTCACTGATAAGGATGGATTTATTTTTGGCGTAAATTGATATTGAGGCCGTATCGAGGGTAAATTTTCTTGCCTAATCCACAAGGAGCCTATGCCTGTTGTAAAGCCAATTTTCCCATTAAAGCCTTCTTGTTTATTTTTCTTCATTACAATATTAATAATCCCAGCATTTCCATTTGCATCATACTTGGACGAAGGATTATTTATAATTTCTATTTTTTCAATTGCCGAAGAAGGAATGTTGTCTAACCCTGATTGACTTCCAAATCCTGTTAACGCAGTTTGTTTTCCGTCCATCAAAACAGTTACTTTATCATTACCCCTTAATTGTACTTTTCCATCCTGAACCGTTACACCTGGTAAATTTTGCATGGTCTGCAAAACTGAACCTCCACTTTGGCTGAAATTTTCTTCAACCGTAAACGTCTTTTTGTCCATTTTGCTTCCCACTTCATCTTGCTTAGCCGAAACAACAACTTCACTTAAGGTTCTTGAATCTTCTTCTAAATCTATAGTAGCTACATCTAAATAATCGGAAAGACTTCCAACATAAATGGATTGCTTTTTAGTTATGTAACCAATGAAAGAAATTTCAAAGTAGTAGTTGTTTGGAATTACATTAGATAGTGTAAAGCGACCTTCCTCGTTACTTACCGTTCCTGTTACAAAGGCACTATCTTTTTCAGTTTTCAATACCACATTTACATAGGACAAAGTGGTTTTATTCACTTTGTCCTTTATTAAACCTGATATTGTAACGCCTTTGTTTTGGGCAAAGGAATGAGTAATAAAAAATGTTGTGAAGATGACTATGGTAATGAATCTAGCTCGCATTAACCGTTACTGAATTTAGTTTTTAATTTCTTTAATAAATTTCCCATTGCTTTCAAAAAATAAATCCATTCCTTTGATTTCTACTTCGAAGGTAATTATGTTTTTGCCATCTGTAATTTTAGCGGCTTCTTTTATCAATTGATCTTTATAATTTGTTTTCATGTAATCCAAGACTTCATTTGGTAGTTGATTTGTTTCAATTTCTACTTCAGTTTCAAGTAGGTCGCCTTGTGCATCGAATACTGCGGAATGATCAATTTTATTCAGATGATAGCTGGCTTCAAAATTTCCATCTTCTTTTTCCCATTTTACTTTTATTATGTTTGGAAATTGTTTTTGAAAAGCATTTTTTACTGAACTAGGTACTGCTTCTTCCTGCATTTTTTGTGCGAAGGTGAGTGATGTAATCATCGCTCCAACCATCATTAGTGATAATTTTTTCATCTTTATTGTTTTTAGTGAATTGAAACTTATATGGCAAAGGTGCATATTGATTTAGTAGAAATTTAGAGTTTTTAGAATGAGACTGAAAAAGAATGAAGATTATCGGAAAAAGAATAGGAAATCGTCCAGTTGTTTAGATCTGCAATTTTCTTAATAATCGCCAAGCCCAAACCAGTCCCTTGTTCAGAAGGATTAGATTTAGAGAAACGATTAAATAAGTTATGGTCAACCAATGCTTGTATTTGTCCTGAGTTTGAAAATAGAAGTGATTGATTAGTTAGTTTGATTAAAATTTGCCCATGGCTAATATTATGCCTTATTGCATTGAGAAATAAGTTACTAATGAGTATCTCAGCTAAAACAGGGTTTGATTTTACATTTGTTATTTCAGTTAACTCCAATTTAATAATTAGGTTTTTTGCTTTTGCCTGTTCTAGAAAAAAGTCAAGATGCTTTTTGATAGTTTCATTCAAGCAAATTGTTTCACTTTCACTGTAATTGTCATTTTCCATTTTCGACAACAACAATAAATTTTTGTTTAATCGATTTAGTCGAGATACGCTATCATTTAATGAACTCAACATTTCATATTGTTCTTGGGTGAATTCAGCGCATTGGATGAAAGTATCAATTTTTGCCTGAAATACGGCCAACGGAGTTTGTAGTTCGTGGGCTGCATTTTCAACAAATTCTCTTTGACTATGGTAGATGGAGGTATTTTTTTCAATCAGTTTTTCAATACTTTTATTTAAACGATTAAATTCTTCGATATTTGTACTGGTTAATTTTGGCTGATTGGATTTATCAATTTCAAATTTCTCAATTTGATTTAACGTTGCGTTAAAGGGTTTCCAAAGGTGGATAGATAGTTTATTTGTGATTATGAATAAGCCAACCAGCAAAAGAAAAATAATTGTTAAAAAAAGCAGGGCAATGCTCTCCATTAAGTCTTCTGTTTCCACTAGGTTAATACGTGCCGAATAGGTATATGGATTTCCATCTATGATGATCGAAGCATTAAGTTCTCGATAGGGTTCGAATTCAGCGTCTAGGGTGTCATAGTAGGCAGTATAAAATAGGGTATCGCTACCTCCACTATGAATGGGTGCAATCTTTATGTTTCTATTGTATTTATTCCAATTTTCAATTTCTGCGGTTGGTAAATTGGGTGCTGTGAATTTTAAAAATTCATTCTTGTGAAGTACAAGCGTTTCGTCTGTTTCTTCGATGTATAATCTCGCTGTAGTATAATAGAATAAAGGAGCGGATACGGTTAATAGTATCACAGAAAAAATTAAATAAACTTTCGATGTTTTATATAACAGTTTTTTAGTCATTCTTCCATTTGTAACCTAATCCATAAACAGTTTTTATGTATTCACGACAACCCGCATCTTTCAATTTGTTTTTCAAGTTTTTTATATGGGCATAGACAAAATCATGGTTATCTAACATATCTGCCATATCGCCCGAAAGATGTTCTGCTATTGCACTTTTTGAAAGAACTTTATTTTCATTTCCAATTAAAAATAACAGTAAATCAATTTCTTTTTTTGTGATATCAATTGCTTTGCCGTTAACTTTTACTGTTTTTGAAAGACTATCGATCTCAATTTCGTGGTAGGTAATAAGGTTATTTCCTTTGAAGTTTTTCCTTCTTATTAGCGCTTGAATTCTTACCATCAGTTCGGATAAATGAAAAGGTTTTGTAATATAGTCATCTGCACCAAGATTAAATCCTTCAATTTTTGTTTCTAAAGTTTCTTTGGCAGATATAATTATTACTCCTTCGGTTTTCTTTTGTTTTTTTAGTTCTTTTAAAATTTCAAAACCATTACCGTCAGGTAACATTAAGTCAAGTAAAATGCAGTCGTAGTCGTAGGTTGAGATTTTGTCTAGAGCCATTTTTCCATCTATTGCCATCTCACAAACAAAGTTGTTGCTTTTTAAATAACTTTGAATGCTATGGGCAAGCTCTTTTTCGTCCTCTATAATTAATAATTTCATTGTTACGAAGGTAAGTATTCAATTTAGAATAAATTTGGTATGTCGGAATGAGACCTAACAAAATGAGAGCTTTGTGTTTTTTGCCTTTGAATAGACTTACGGGGAAGAATCAACCCCAATAGTGCTATCGGGTGTAATTTTTTTAGTAAGTAATAGAAGAGTATTATTTTAATTCTGGTTAATGCTTGAAAGTTGTACAGACAGTCAAACTGTGTGAAGATGCTATAAAATTGTTGGGAGCGAGTATTTGTTTAGAAAAATGTTGGAAAATCACCAGTGAGTTTTTTATCTTATTTGAACATATGAGTAAATTTTATTAAATAAAGTTTTTTTAAAAATTATTCTTACTAGTTAATCCAAATTTCGGACTCGATTTTACAATCTCCCCTCCCAAATTTGCATTTTTTCCGGTTGAAAAAGTGGTGGCTTTTTCTTAAAAAGACCATATACTGAAGCCCCAGATCCACTCATGCTTGAATAGGTAGCACCTAATTCATACATTTTGTTTTTTATTTCGCCAATGATAGGATGACGTTGTATAGCATGAATTTCAAAATCATTTTTAAGTTGATCTCTCCATTTTTCAGGAGGCAAAGAAATAATTTCTCGAATTGATTTTTGTGGTTGTATGGGAGTAATCCAACTATATGCTTCTGCGGTTGAAATAGAAATGGGAGGCATGACAATGAGAATATACCATCCTGATAAATCAATAGCTATAGGTTCTAAAATTTCACCTCTTCCTTTCACAAATGCTGCTTTTTCTGTTAAAAAGAAGGGGCAATCGCTACCAAGTTGAAGGGCATAGTCTTGAAGTTTTTCGGATGAAATTCCCAACTGGGCTACCTCATTTATTAGCTTGAGAGCATATGCTCCATCTGATGATCCTCCCCCAAGTCCAGCTCCCATCGGTAGAATCTTATGTAAATGAAAGCTTAATCCCTGGATTTCATAATCTTTTTTTAATATCTCATACCCTTTGAAAATCAAGTTTTTAGCAGGATCTCCGGGGATGGGCAACCCGGTCAATTGAAGATTAAATTCTTGATTTTCAGTTGATATCACCTCAATTACATCCGTCCATCCAACAGGATAAAAAACAGATTCAATCTCGTGAAAGTTATCAGCATATTTAGCAATGATATTCAGTCCTAAATTGATTTTTACGGGTGGAAATTCGACCATGAAGGAACAAAGTTAACATACCTTGCTGAGTTTTTTGATTTTCGGGTATCTTTGAAGCCAATATAAAACTCATGAGCGGAACATTATTGGACTTTGAAAAGCCATTGGAAGAGTTGAATGAACAACTGGAAAAGGCAAAGCAGATATCGGAGAAGGGAAAGGTGAACGTTGATGATGTAATTAAAGAAATTGAATCTAAAATTGAAAAAGCAAAGCAGGATATTTTTAGCAACCTCACTCCTTGGCAGCGCGTTCAATTATCTCGACATCCCGATCGACCTTATACTTTAGATTATATTAATGCCATTACTGGCGGACAATTCATGGAATTGTTTGGCGATCGTCAAGTGAAGGATGATAAAGCCATGATTGGTGGCTTTGGTGATGTGGATGGTCAAACTGTAATGTTTGTTGGTCAACAAAAAGGTGCGAATACGAAGATGCGTCAGTTTCGCAATTTCGGTATGCCAAACCCTGAAGGATATCGCAAAGCGTTGCGTTTGTTTAGACTTGCCGAAAAATTTAATAAACCCATTGTTACTTTAATTGATACACCGGGTGCTTATCCTGGACTCGAAGCAGAAGAACGTGGACAAGGTGAAGCCATTGCTCGGAATTTATATGAAATGACAATTCTTAAAGTACCTGTTATTTGCATTATTGTAGGGGAAGGCGCAAGCGGCGGAGCATTGGGAATTGGAATCGGCGATAAAGTATTTATGTTAGAAAACACTTGGTATTCTGTAATATCACCCGAATCTTGTTCCAGTATCTTATGGAGAAATTGGGACAATAAGGAAAGAGCTGCAGAAGCACTTAAGTTGACTTCCATCGACATGAATTCATCTCACTTAGTAGATGGAATCATCCCAGAACCCATTGGCGGAGCACATTCTAATCCACTAGAAATGTTTGTAACCGTGAAATCAGAAATATTAAAAAATTTAAAGTTGTTAAAAGCAATGTCCCCCGAAGAACGAATTCAAAAAAGAATTGATAAGTTCTGCTCGATGGGAGTGTATAACGAATAAAGAAACCGGAAGATAATTTAAAGCCGGTGCCTTGTCGCCGGCTTTCTTGTCTTATATTGACTAGGATTTAAAAATTAAAAAAATAAATCCTTTCTTAAAATTGAAGTAGAAATCTTACAATAAAAAATATTCCTCTCATCAATTGTATTATATCCGAAACGGTATAACTTTTACGACTGAAACAAAGTAGTTTGAATTGATGTTAATAAAATCTTATTCCTTACTAAGCGTAGAGCTATTAAATTTGAAGTATGAGTACCGATAAAACCACACGTAGAAAAGCGGCCGGATCTAATATTGTTTTAACCGAAGCCATGCCCGGAAAATTACCTCCTCAGGCGGTGGATATGGAAGAAGCTGTTTTAGGAGCGATGATGTTGGATAAAAATGCAGTGGCTGAAGTAATTGATATTCTCAAACCCGAAGCTTTTTACAAGGAAGCACACAATGCCATTTTTAAAGCGATTCAGGATCTTTTTCATGGTACCCAACCTGTCGATATTTTAACAGTAACGCAACAGTTAAGAAAAAATGGAACCATCGATTTAGCCGGCGGACCCTTTTACATCACACAGTTAACAAATAGAATTGCATCTGCTGCGAACATTGAATTTCATGCGCGTATTGTTTTGCAAAAATTTATTCAACGTGAATTGATTCGTATTTCGAGTGACACTATTCGTAATGCATTTGAAGATACTTCCGACGTGTTGTCCCTCTTGGACAAAGCCGAGCAAAATCTTTTTGAAATTACCGATTCTAACATCAGAAGAAAATACGAGTCCATGTCAGGATTGGTTTCAAAGGCCGTGAAAGGAATTGAAATTGCCTCTAATCTAGAGTCGGGAGTGACGGGTGTACCAAGCGGATTTACCGAGTTAGATCGAGTTACTGCGGGTTGGCAGAAAAGTGATTTGATTATTGTTGCTGCTCGTCCAGGTATGGGTAAAACCGCTTTCGTTTTAA
>JANOAX010000112.1:0-35662 GCA_031411335.1 Bacteroidota bacterium | reverse complement strand
CTATCAGAAGATAAATATATTGATAATCAATACTATAATATTTTTAGCAATCATCATTTGATGTGGGGCGAGCCATTACCAGTGATCGAAAGGACAAGAAATCAATCAGAGGAATCAGCTCTCCGAATTCAAACTGCGGTGGAATTTCTAATTGCAAATTACATCGACATAAAAATTCAAAAGGAATATGGTATTATCAAACTTAGGGCATTACTTCAGCATATGAAAGGAATTTTGTACGACTTAGAGTATCTAAATGAAATCAACACTAAAATTCATCCGCATTTATTCGAAATCAAAAACTTCATAATACAATGGTTTGAGCAAACGCCTTCAGAAAAAAAAATAAAGGATTGGTTTTTCTCATTTGAAGAACTGTTTGAAGAATACATTCAAGAAATTTTAGAAAAATACCCACTCTACCTTCCGTTAAGAGAGAATTATGCCATTTTAAAGAATATGACAATGAAAAACGGGTCTTATATCCATATTAAAAGAAATGGAGTTCTATTGCCAAACATTTCCATTCTTGCAGGAAGGACCTACTTTAAGTTACAACACAAGTTCAATAAATTCAATTTATCTTGTCCACTTACGCATGAAGCATCTCCGATAATAAAGGATCGCTTTGATTTTTTAATTAAAATGAAGGAATACAACAGACAATATTTACCTAACTTTATGACCATTACAACAAGCATTACAGCTAAATTAATCTGAAGTGATCCAAACTATTTCATTTTTCAATCGTCTAACATTAAAAGCATAAGTGCGTACACAAATCAAAAACAAAATAGTAATTAATAAATTTCGATAACATCAAATTAAATCTGTATCCTGAGCACTAAAAGTATAATAAAAAATGCGTCCTCATAGAATACTTCATATAATTTGGTCCTCAGAAATGGGTGGAATTAGTAAAGTGGTTTTACATCTGTGCGATGAACAACAAAAAGACAACGATTTACAAGTAAGTGTGTTTTGCGCAAAAGGTAAATCAATATTATTTGAAGCATTCGAGAAAAAAGGCATTCCAATTTTCGCAAGTCAATTCAAAGGAGCTTTTTTAATTTCCTATTCTTCGTACAAAGAATGTAAAACTTTGATGAAACAATTTGATCTTATCCATTTCCATTCTTTTAATCCCATATTAGCTTATGCAGCAAAGCAGAGCCACAAAAAAATAATTTACACGGAACATGGAAATTTTGGAATCGGTCGAAAAATTCAAATAAAAGATGTTTTGGTAAACTGGATGAAAAAGCATTTTTTGAATAAAACTATCAATGCCATTACTTTCAACTCAAGATTTACTGAGAGAGAATCTAAGCGTCGCTTTGGTCTACATCAACTTACCAATGAAGTAATTTACAATGGTGTACCTTTAAACTTAAGTTCCACAACATTAGTTAATCAATTTAGAAAATCAGAAAATGAATTTCTAATTGTAGCAATTGGTCGACTCGCTCAAGTAAAACGATTTGACCGTTTACTTAATGCCCTTTCTTCCATTGAAAATTCGGATTTCCGTTTAATCATTATGGGAACAGGCCCAGAGGAGATGCCACTAAAAAAACAAACATTAGATTTAAAATTAACAGATAAAGTAAGTTTCGTAGGTCAAGGCAATTCTCTTCAACTATTGAAAGAATGTACCCTTTGTGTAATTCCAAGTCAAGGAGAAGCATTTGGATTGGTCGCAATAGAAGCGTATCAACAGGGAAAACAAGTTCTCGTTTTTGAAGACGGTGGTGGAGTGACAGAAATTGTTGAGCAAATAGAACCTCTTTCTGTACTTAAAACCGAAAGAGAGTTAGCAGATCTCGTTTCAACTTTAATTCAACAACCAATCGAACAAGACGATGCAAAAATGAATGCTCGGAAAAATCATGCAGCAAAATATACTATGCAAATGATGTCCACTAAAATTAAAAATCTATATTTATCAATCTAATTGATGTGTGGTATTAACGGAATATTCTACATGAGCGGCAACTCACTTGCAAATAGCAAGGAATTAGTTCGCACCATGAATACTTCGATAGCTCATCGTGGACCAGACGATGAAGGTATTTGGTCGTCTATTGATGATCGGCTTTTTTTGGGTCATCGCAGGTTAAGTATTATAGATCTTACGCCGTCGGGACACCAACCCATGACTGACGAAATAGGAAATGCAATAGTTTTCAATGGGGAAATTTATAATTACAAAGAATTAAAAGATGACCTGATTAAAGAAATACATTTCAAAACAGGAAGTGATACAGAAGTTATTTTAGAGTTATACAAACAGCAAGGTCATGCTGCTTTAAAGAAATTGAATGGCATGTTTGCATTTGCTTTTTGGAATCAACAAAACGAAACTTTATTTTTAGCACGTGATCGTGTTGGTAAGAAGCCCTTGTATTATACTTTGCACGACGGTAAATTTGCATTTTCATCAGAGATAAAAGCACTGCTAATACTTCCTTGGATAAATGCAGTTCCGGATCAGGAGGCATTGTACCATTTCCTCACCTACAATCAGCTTCCAGCGCCTCTCACCATGTTTGAAGGCATACATAAGTTGGATGCTGGAGAGTGCATGACATTACACAAAGGACATATTAAAGTTGAATCCTATTGGAACATTGAACCACAAAATTTTGAATTGAAATCAGAAAATGATATCTGCGATATTATTTTTCAACAGTTGGAAAAAGCTGTAAATTATCGAATGGTTTCTGATGTACCTGTAGGTGCATTTTTGAGCGGAGGTGTTGATTCAAGTGCTGTTGTTGCATTAATGAGATCACAAAGCTCAGCAGCAATAAAAACATATGCAGTCGGTTTCGATGGACAATCGAATTATGACGAAAGAATTTATGCTGATAACGTTTCAAAAATGTTTAACACCGAACATTTTGAAAAAAACATAAAGCCTGAAGACATCGCCACTAGCTTACCTCTAATCATCGACAGTTTTGATGAACCCATGGCGGACGCAACCTGTATTCCAATCTACTTCATTTCTCAACTTGCACGCGAAAAAGGAACCATCGTTGTTCAAACTGGTGATGGAGCGGATGAATTGTTTTCAGGATATAGAGCATGGATGAAATATCAAAAGATTTATCCATGGTATCATATTTACAATAGATTTCCAGTCCTAATAAAAAAAGGGCTGTCTAGAATTGTCAGTGAAACTAACGACGAAGCCTCTGCCCTTCGTGAAATTTTTTCAAGAGCCGCTCATGGACAAGAATTATTTTGGGGAGGTGCAAAGGCATTTAAAGAAAGTACCAAACGAAGTTTTTTAACTGCACCTTACTTAGCAAACATCGGCGATATTAATTCATACTCTATCATTCAAAAATACAAACGCGACTTTATGCAGCTCAAGGCAAAACATCCTTGGCTAACTGATACGGATTGGATGTGTTACTTGGGATTAAAGTTTCAAATTCCATCGAAGTATTTATATAGAATGGATAAATTAGGAATGGCGAATAGTATTGAAATCAGAAATCCATTTTTGGATTACAATATGATTAATACCGCATTTTCCATCCACTCAAATTACAAAACGAAAAACAAAGAACCAAAGTATATACTAAAGAAAAGTCTTGAACGTATCCTCCCTCCCGAAATTCTCTACAGGAAGAAAATGGGATTCTGCGTACCCTTGCAAGAGTGGGCAGGAGAAATTATGTTAGACTATACAGAGCAAAATCTAAAATCATTTACTCGCAATATTGAGTTATTCTCCGAAGCTGGTCTGAATGCACAAATTCAAGCTATTCGCAAAGGAAACAAAGCATACACAAATCAACTATGGACCATTTATTTTTTGATGGCATGGTTTAAAAAATGGATGTCGGCCTAATGCAAAAAGTAGTACTCATTACAAACATACCAACTCCTTATCGCATCCCATTGTTCAACGAATTGAATAAACAGATGCTTCAAGAAGAGTTGGAATTACATGTGATTTTTTCGGAATCGGGCTATCAACGAAGGAAATTTGAAATTAACTTTTCTCAAATTCAATTTCCATATACCATTTTAAACGGAGGAACCATTACATCAAACAAGAATATTGAGAAAACTTACTTCTTTTACAAAGGGCTTTGGAAAGCGCTCAATAAATTAAAACCTCAAAACATCATTGTAGCTGGCTTTTCCTCAGCTAGTATTATTACAGCATTTTGGTCCAGTATGAACAATGTCCCTTACTCTATATGGAGTGGGAGTATTGAAACCGAAACGAGAAATATTTCATGGCATCGCATTATCCTTCGTCGACAACTTATAAAGCGAGCGCAATCATTTATTGCATACGGAAGTTTGGCTGCTAAATACCTTGTTAAAATGGGTGCTCCTGAAAAAAAAGTATTTATTGGCATAAACACAGTGGACACTAGCTTCTTTACTCAGGAAACTGCAAAAAACAGAGATAGCTTTCAGACTAAAGGCAAGTTCACTTTTATGTATTTAGGCTATTTAGTGCCTCGTAAAAACGTGAGTCTTGTCATAGAAGCTGCATCAATTCTTCTTAAAGAAAGAAGTGACTTCATCATTCAAATTATTGGTGATGGAGAAAGTAAAAGCAAGTTGGAAAATCTCTCCATTGAATTAGGATTAAAAGACCATATTGAATTTGTTGGATACAAACAAAGAAACGAGTTACCGACCTATTTTGCGAAAGCAAACGCTTTACTCTTCCAAAGTGACTTCGATATATGGGGCTTAGTTTTAAATGAAGCCATGGCATCAGGATTGTGTTGTTTAGCTACGATTCATGCAGGTGCTACTTTTGACCTTATAAAGGACGGTGAAACCGGATTTACAATCGATTATGCAAATCAAAAAAGTGTAGTTGCTAAAATGAAATGGATGATTGATCATCCTAAAGAAGTTGAAGAAATCTGTAAAAATGCAGCGAAATATATCAATGAAAATGCTAATTTATCGGTCTCAGCAAAAGGATTTATTTTAGCACTAAAAAAATAGAAAGATGAGTTTCAAACAATGGTGGGCATGGTATAAAGGTTCTCCGCTTTATAAAAAGTGGTTTATCTTACTTATACTATTGCGACCATTGATCGATAATTTTTATGAGTTAAAAGAAACTTCAGCTTTAGCTTCACCGCTATACATTGTAGGAATATTAACACCCATATTAATTTTACTAAGTACTGTCGCTGTTGGATTTCCAAAGGCAACACAGGCATTAGAAGCCATTCCTTTTAGAATTTGGGCAATACTAGTTGTATTTAACGCTGCCACTTTCTGGTTCATTAACTTGAGTGTTGTTGCCTTTGGTGATTTAATTAAATATACTACTCCAGTATTGCTATTCTTTTATGCCCGAAGAATTGTTCAATCTAAAGCAGATTTACATGGAATACTCACTACCTTTCTCATTTCATGTTTATTTCCATTTACCGTATTTTTATATGAATCCTTTGTAAATCCCATTGCCATCGAGTACATTTCACAGGGACGTGGCGGGGGTTCTCGAATTCGTGGAGCCTATGCGGATGTAATGAATTATGCTATCTTTTTCATTCTTTTTTTACTAATCATGTCTTATTATTTTGTGCAAAAATTGTATTCTGCTGGAAATTATGTTCAAGTTAAAACATGGCATATTGTATTTACTATTTTTTTTGTAGCATATGGTCTTACTAGTATCAATCACGTTTCATCGTGGGGAGTTTTCTTTGCATTAATCATTATCCTTCTTGCGCACAATCTCAGAAATACTCGTGGACTACTTTTTGTTTTCGTCTTTCTTTTTATTATTGGATCTTTCTTCGCACAAGATTTATACATTGATCATATAGAACCCTTAATCGGAAAAGAACTTTTAATTGTAGAAGGAGAATCTGATACAGACCAAGCTTTTAATGGACGAATGACGAGATGGGAAAAATATTTTGAAACTTGGGAGCAGATGCCACCTATCAACCACTTCATCGGTATTACTACTGCTAATTTTAAAGAAACCGTGATTATGATTGGAGGAGGAATGCATAGTGACTATGTGAGACTTCTATTTATGACAGGATTTATTGGATTATTCTTTTATATCGTATTTCTAATCTCAGTTTTGTCGCGTTGGGTTCGTTTAGCTATGCCTGAAAAATATCTGATTGCTGCCACTTCAGCAATGATGATACTTTGGTCTATTACCACTGTACCCACACTATATGCTCCACTTCTTTATATAGTTTATCCCATTATTGCTTTTGTTTTACTTCCGAAAAATCAACAAGTTTAATGAACAACAAACCAACTGTTTGTATTTTTGGAAAACTTCCTCCTCCTTACATGGGTCCTGCCATTGCGACTCAAATACTTTTGCAATCCGGACTTAAAAACAACTTCAATTTAGTTCACATTGATACAAAAATTAATGAAGATCTAAAAAGCATGGGTAGTTGGAATCTAAAAAAACTCATTAAAAATATTGGAATTTATTTAAAAATTGTAAAAACAGGAATCAAAGCAAAGCCTAATGTTGTATTAATTCCAATAAGTCAAAGTACAGTTGGATTTATAAAAGATTCATTTTACATTATACTTAGCAGATTTTTTTGCAAGAAAATAGTATTACATCTTCGAGGGAGTGAGTTCAAAATTTGGATGGATCGATCCTCTCTTTTTACTCGATTTTATGTGAAGTTAATATTTAACTTATGTGCAGGTGTAATTGTATTAGGAAACAATTTGCGTTATTTATTTGAAGGATTTTTTTCTAAAGATCAAATTTTTGTTGCTCCCAATGGAGGAGATTATAACATTCCAAATCGTACTTTACCTACTTCCACCACCATTCATCTACTCTACCTAGGAAATCTACAATCGTCGAAGGGGATTGAAGATGTCATTGAATCCATTCGATTACTCCCTAATGAAATTAGAAATAAAATATCTTTAAATGTTTTGGGTGGATGGAGAGATGTACAAACCAAACAACGATGTTTAGATAAAATTAATCAAAATCATCTTCCTGTTACCATTCATTCACCTGACAAGAGTGATCAAAAGATCCAGATGATGAGTAATTCCGATATCTTTATTTTCCCACCCAGAGCTCCTGAAGGACATCCCTGGGTAATCGTTGAAGCGATGGCTGCAGGACTCCCAATTATAAGCACCGATAGAGGTGCAATAATCGAATCTGTAAAACAAGAAGAGAATGGATTCATTGTACCTTTAAGTGATCCTCAAGCAATTGCAAACCATATTCAGGAACTCATTAATTTTCCAGAAAAAAGGCAACGAATGGGACAAAATTCTCGTAAACACTATTTGACTAATTTTACAGAGGCTGCCATGGTGGGAAATTTGACAAATATTTTCCAAAATGTAATGAAAAATTAAGATGGAACAACTCACACAAAACTTAAAAGACGGACATATGCAATTGCTAGAGGTTCCGTTTCCTGCTTTAGGGTCGGGACAAGTTTTGGTACGCAATCATTTTTCATTGATTAGCGCTGGCACAGAAGGAAAGACAGTGAAAGATGCCAGACTCGGATATATTGGAAAGGCTCGTGCTCGAAAAGAAGAAGTAAAAAAAGTTATTCAAACGGCAAAGACAATTGGACTCAAAGAAACCTATCGTTTAGTCATGAATAAATTAGATGCGCCAAGTGCATTAGGTTATAGTTGTGCGGGAGAAATCATTGCTGTTGCAGAAGACGTAAGTGAATTTAAAATAGGAGATTTAGTAGCCTGCGGAGGAAGCAGTGCTGTGCATGCTGAAGTGGTTGCTATACCTGTTAATTTATGCGTTCGATTACATGCAGATGCATCGCTTCAACTTGCCGCATTTACTACTTTAGGTGCGATTGCACTTCAGGGAGTTCGTCAAGCTGATTTGCGTCTTGGTGAAAACTGTGTTGTCATTGGATTAGGATTAGTGGGCCAAATAACATTACAGCTTCTACGTGCATCCGGAGTAAATGCAATTGGAATTGATATTGATCCCTCTCAAGTTGACTTAGCAAAACGAAATGGATTTCCAAATACATTTGTAAGAAACGAAACTCAGTTAGAGACGGCGGCACTACAACTCACGTCTGGACATGGTGCTGATGCGGTTATCATCGCTGCTTCTACATCCTCGCTCGATCCTATTGATTTAGCTGGAACATTGTGTCGAAGAAAGGGGAAAGTAATTGTAGTAGGTGCTGTTCCAACAGGCTTTACTCGCAAAAATTATTATGTCAAGGAACTCGAATTGAAAATGTCGTGTTCGTATGGCCCTGGCCGTTATGACAACGAATACGAAGAGCAAGGAATGGACTATCCTTATGCTTATGTGAGATGGACGGAGAACCGAAACATGCAAACATTTGCTGAGCTCATCTACTCCAAACAAGTAAATATCGATTCATTACTTAGTCATGTTTTCACTTTTGATCAAGCAAAAAAGGCTTATGATTTGATTCTTGAAAAATCGGAACCTTTTACAGGCATCTTGCTAAAATATAATTTAGAAAAGACTTTAAAAAATTCAATACCCTTACGAAAAGAAGTTTACAATGCTTCGGAACAAGTTTGTGTAGGGATGATTGGAGCGGGTTCGTTTGGACAAAATTTCATTCTTCCTGTAATAAAAGATAAAGTTTCGTTACAAGGAATAGCAACCGCAAGACCTAATTCAGCCAGAAATGTAGGTGATAAATTCGGATTTAAATATTGTACAGGTGATGCGTCAGAAATTGTAAACGACAACTCCATCAATACTTTGTTTATAGCCACCCGACATGATAGTCACGGGAAATATGTGTTAAATGGATTAAATAAAAATAAAAATGTATTTACTGAAAAACCACTTTGCATTCATCGAGAAGAATTAGAGGAAATAAAAAAAGCTTATTCTTCTTGCGATTGCCGTTTGATGGTTGGATTTAATCGGAGATTTGCTCCGATGAGTGTTCAACTAAAACGAAAATTAAATACTGCTGCGCCAATTGCCATCTTAATGCGAATTAATGCAGGTGTAGTTGCTAAAGATCATTGGATTCATAATCCCAAAGTAGGCGGCGGTAGAATAAAAGGAGAAGTTTGTCATTTCATTGATTATGCTGCTTATTTAGCCGATAGTAAAATTGCTGAAGTTTCTGCTACAGCCATGAGCGACACCAGCGGATTAGAAGATACCTTAAGCATCACATTAAAAATGGAAAATGGAAGCATTGCAACTATTGCCTATTTCTCCAATGGAAACAAAGAAGTTAGTAAAGAATATATTGAAATTTATAATGGCGGATTGATTGCTAAGATTGATGACTTCAAAGAATTAATCATTTCCGATTCAAAGGGCACTAAGAAATCAAATGGAAACCAAGATAAAGGGCATAAATTAGAATTGGAAGCATTTATTCAATCCATCAAAGCGGGAACCTCCTCTCCTATTTCATTTGAATCACTTTATAATTCGACCTTGGCTACCTTTGCTGTTTTAGATTCCATCTCCCAAAACGGTAAAAACATTTCATTAAATTCGTTATGACTCCCGATGAGAAAATCATTCAGTCGATAACGCTACTTAAGACATTTATCGAAAACGAAAAATACAAAGGATACGATCCATACGATGGACTTACTTCACCTTTGTTTCGTCTTCCACTACTAAAATCTAATCATAAACTTCGCTTTTTATCGCAGCAATTTGTAAAACGATTTCCAATAAACATTCGTCCACTTTTGGGAATTCAGAAGAGACTTAATCCAGTTACCATCGGACTGGTGATTCAAGGTTATGTTCAAATGACCACACCATCCAATTCTAAAACGAATCAGAAAATAATTCTCGAGTTAATTCAAGAGCTTCAAAAACTAATTCCACCTGGATATACGGGAGCTTGTTGGGGCTATGATTTTCCTTGGGAAGCACGTTATGCATCCATTCCAGCCTATCAGCCTACACTCGTAGCAACTGGAATCATCAGTAATGCACTTTACTTAGCTTGGAAAAAATTAGGACTTGTTGAAGCCAAAGAATTAATTGTACAATGTTGTGCCTTCACTGAAAAACATATTCATCGTTCCACAGAATCAGATGGAAGTTTTTGTTTTTCATATTCACCTTTCGACAATGAAAAAGTTTTCAATGCCAGTATGAAAGGAGCGCGATTAATGGCTCAAGGATTTGAAATCACTGGAAATCAAGAATGGAATTACATGGCAAAAAATGCAGTGGCCTATGTGATGAAATTTCAACGAGATGATGGTGCTTGGATCTATTCACAACGCGAAACGGGAGCTTGGATTGATAACTACCATACAGGATATATTCTTGATTGTTTAGATGAATACCAAAATTGCACGGACGACTCCACTTGGAGTTTAAATTTAAATAAAGGAATACACTTTTACACAAGTACGTTCATATTAGAAAGTGGTCAAGCTAAATTTTACGATAAAAACCCATGGCCAGCAGATTGTACAGCGGCTGGACAAACATTATTAAGCTTGAGTCGATTTGGTTATCGTGATCTAGCCAAGAAAGTCGCCATTTGGAATATTGAAAACATGCAACATAAAAAAGGATATTTCTACTTTCGAAAGTATCCATACTATACGAATACTTCCAATTTCATGAGATGGTCGAATGCTTGGATGTTTGCTGGTCTGACAACATTAAATATTACAAAATAGAAAAATGAAATACTTGTTTTACTTGGCACATCCGGCCCATTTTCATCTCTTCAAAAATACGATGCGTATTTTGAAGGCGAATGGTCATTCGGTATTGGTGACTAGTAAAACAAAAGATGTGTTGACGAAATTACTTCAAGAGAGCAACATCGAATTCATCAATATAGCTGAAGAGGAAAGAAAAGATTCTCGATTTGGAATTCTCAATTCCTTTATAAAAAGAACTCTTGCACATTGGAAGATAGTTCGAAGTTTCAAACCTGATTTATTTATTTCAACTTCTGCAGAATTTGCTCCCTTTGCAAAATTACTCGGCATCAAATCGATTGGCGTATTTGAAGACGACTTAGAAATATTTCCAGTTTACAGTAAAGTATTTGTTCCTTTCTTAGCGCATCAACTTTGTCCTGAATCGTGTAGTGCTGCACAGTGGAACAATCACCCTAAAACAATTAAATACAAAGGCAATCATGAACTTGCCTATCTAAGACCTAATTATTTCACTCCAAATTACAAAAAAGTAGAGATGATTTTTGAGAAAGACAAGTTAAATTTCTTCATACGTTTTGCAAAACTAACGGCATGGCATGACGAAAATAAGAAAGGAATAACCGATCAACTAGCCCACTCTATTATTGAGATATTGAAACCATATGGCAAAATTCATATCTCATCCGAAAGAGAACTTTCGCCTGCGTTGGAGACCTATCGTGTTAAAGTAAAAGCCTCCGATATTTTAGATGTATTGTATTTTGCAGACTTATACCTAGGAGATAGTCAAACCATGACTGCCGAAGCGGCTGTTCTAGGAACACCCAGTATTCGATTTAACGACTTTGTTGGAAAGCTTGGGTATTTGGAAGAATTAGAGAATACTTATGGACTTACCTTTGGAATCCCTACGGATCAACCTCATAAATTGCTTCAAAAAATTGAAGAAATTGTAATGACAGCCGACTTAAAAAACACTTGGAATAAGAAGAGAGAACATTTTTTGGAAGAGACTATCGATCCAACAAAATTCTTCGTTTGGTTTTTTGAAAATTATCCAACGAGTGTTTTAGAACTAAATAACAATCCTTCTGCACAAGAACAATTTAGAGATTATGCATCGTGACTTTACACTTATAAAATACAAACAAATACTTGAAGCCTTTCAACGTAATGGCTATTCTATTATTGCATACGAGGATTTATTTATAAATCCTATCCCTGCAAAATATGTTATTATGCGTCATGATGTGGATGATTTACCATTACAAAGTCTAGCAAAAGCTGAAATTGAAAAAGCGATGGGCGTCCGCAGCACGTATTATTTTAGAGTGGTAGAAGAAAGTAATCATCCGGAGATCATCAAAAAAATTGCAGCACTTGGGCATGAAATAGGTTATCATTATGAAGATTTATCACTGACAAATGGAAACTTTAAAAAAGCAATCAAACTTTTTGAAAAAAATCTTAGCTACTTTAGAGGGTTTTATCCAGTAAAAACAATTTGCATGCATGGAAGTCCGGCATCCATTTGGGACAATAGACTTATTTGGCGAGATTATTCCTATAAAAATTACGACATACTTGCAGAGCCCTACTTCGACATCAATTTCAATGAAACATTATACCTTACCGATACGGGAAGAAAATGGAACGGAAACAAAGTTAGTGTTCGCGACAAAGTGAAAGCACCCTTTCAACTTGGATTTAATTTTAAAAGAAGCAATGAGATTATAAAAGCAGTTGATAACAATACGCTCCCTACAAAAATCATGATCACAACACATCCACAACGCTGGCATAATAGTATGGGACCTTGGATCAAAGAACTTATTTTACAAAATATAAAGAATGCCATTAAAAAATATTTCTACGTTGCCAATCCAATGACCGAATAATCTATGTTAAAAAACTATGTCATTCATACAGTTTCATCATTCATCCGTAAGTCGGGCTGGAAAGAGTATGTATTGACACATACCGATGGAAATTTTTTCCAGTTGCCTGAAGCGTATGACTTATTTCTACACGTACCTGGATATTCACCTTACGTTATTGCGGCTATAGATAACAACGGAAAGATTGCTGGAATCTTAGTAAGTGTTTTACAACAAGAGCCTAAAATTTATGCTAAACTAACTAGCCGAAGCATCATTTGGGGTGGGCCTATAGTAGATAATCCTGAAGTTTGCGAAATCCTTTTAAATCAATATCAAGATACTCTTGGTAAAAAAGCCATCTACACTCAATTCAGAAATACTTTTGATACTTCACTTTTGAAATCTACCTTTCAAAAAATGAAATTTAATTATTTGGAACATTTAAATTTCCTTGTGCATACGGATACAGAAAGTCCCGAGAAATTGCTTTCTGCAATGAGTAAAAGCAAATCTCGACAAATAAAAAAAGGATTAAGCAGTGCAGAAATCATCGAAACCAACCGAGAAGAAGATGTTAATGATTTTTATCAATTACTTCAAACTCTTTACAAAGAAAAAGTAAATAAACCTTTAGCGCCAATTGAGTTTTTTAATTTTTTTAGAGAGCAACTTGTACCGAATGGACTCGGTAAATTTTTATTAATTCGGCACGAAGGGAAAATCATTGGTGGAATTGTTTGTCCCATCTTCCCAGGAAAAGCGATTTATGAATGGTATATAGCAGGAATGGATAAAGAATACAAAGATCAATATCCTAGCATCCTTTCCACTTGGGCAGCTATTGCAGAAGGACAAAAAATGGGCTTGAAGCATTTTGATTTCTTAGGTGCTGGAAAACCTGATGCAGATTATGGAGTGCGAGATTTTAAAGCAAAATTTGGTGGCGAGTTGATTCAATATGGTCGTTATGAAAAAATTCATAAACCCCTCTTGATGAAAATTGGAATACTTGGATTAAAAATGCTTAAATTTATAAAATGATTTGGGCAGATGGGTATTAAAAAAAGAAACATACTTCAACAAACATGGATTAAATTCATGCGATTTTTAGCGGGTTATTTTCCAGCAAATTTTATCAGAATAATAGCTTTACGTCAATGTGGATTTACGGTTGGCAAAAAGGTTTATATTGGGCCGGGCTTGGTTTTATCGATGATGAACTCGGACAATTCCTGCGAATTAGAAATTGGCGATCGCGTTTCCATTGGGCCAAGAGTAAGTATCATATTATCATCGGATGCAAATAATTCTACACTGAATGATATCTTCCCTCCTATTCGCGGAAAAATATGCATTGCAAATGATGCTTGGATTGGTGCCGGTGTGATTATATTGCCCAATGTGAATATTGGTTCTCGTGCCGTTTTAGCTGCAGGAGCGGTTGTGAATTCAAGCGTAGAAGAAAACACAATGGTGGGAGGTGTGCCTGCTAAAGTGATTAAGAAGCATAGTTAATTTTATTATTAGAAAGAAATTTAGCTTTGAAAATAATTTATAGAGATGGAGCACTGATTTACTATGACTATTATGATTTATTAAGTTTGATTTCATTTTTATCTTAATCAATGCCAAAAAGCAAACAAATCTTTAAGTTAATACCATTCAAAATATTTATTCCGTCCTAAAATTATCAGGATTTGTAATCGGAATCAAGGACTCCGTTAAATTAAAATTCTGAATACCTTGTGGAATATAAAATGGAGTTTTACTCCAAGTTTCAATACTATTACGATGCTTAACAACCAAATAATACGACTGTTGCCATAAGGATGGAGGGAAAACAAAATTGACATATCCATTTGAATTCACAACACCCGTAGCAGTATGTTGAATTGCGAATGGCGTAGTAGTCGCTCTCAATTCAAACTGAATGGTATCAGTTAATTGCAAAGTTGAATTTATTATTGGAGTCATTGCATTTGAACCGGTATAAAATCCTTCCACAAATAGTCGCAAAGAAATAGTTACACTGCAAGGATTTAATGGATCGAACAAATTATAGCTAGCTGTTTTTATACAACCATTGTTATCAGTAATTTGAAGTTGATAAATTCCAGCTACTAAACTATCGATTCCAGTACTGTCGGGTACCAAGTTTAAAGAACTTAAAATAGTATTATTTTTTGCATTCGAAAGATTCACTTTTGCTATTCCTAAATTTGCTATTGGAGGAAAAGGTTGATAGGTCCATTGATATGTATAAGGTGCTACTCCCCCATTTACGTTTACACCTATAACACCATCTTGAGCTTGATTACACGATACAGGAAGAATAGTTTGAGCAGCAGTGATAACTGGCGGTGTAATTAAAGTAATAGTACGCTTTGAAACACATCCAATACCATCAGTTACGGTAACCGTATAAATGCCTGCGATTACATTAACTAAATCTTCTGTGGTAGCCCCATTTGACCATTGGTAAGACAACGGTAAGGTTCCGTTTGCGGTGGTAATATTTATTGAGCCTGTAGCAGCAGTATTACACAAGGGATTCACAGAACTTGATGAAGCAATATTCACTGCAGTAGTTGGACGCAATTGAACATTCATCGTATTCAAAACTCCATTTTGCAAAACCACATTGGTAAATGCTTTTGATGTATAACCCGTCTTGCTAAATGTAACATTGAATGATCCTGCGGTGGCTGTTCCGGTGCGATATTCTCCGTTTAACAATGATAATTCATTGTGGTGCGTTCCACCTGTAATAACCACCGATACATTTGACAGGGGCAATCCTGAACAGGAATCAGAAACAGATCCTTCCAAATAGCATGCGCGGATATACGTTGGCGTTAGTACAAAGAGTCCGTTATTAATATCTGAAACAATCAAATTTCCAGACGGCAAGAAGGGATGAACGCCCCACGCTCCATTAAATCCGTTTCCGGATCCTTGGGTATAGGTATCATATTTACCGACGGTAATCATGTTTTTAGGTCGGCTCACATCAGCAATTGTAACACCATCTTTATAATAAGAACTAATAGCAAAATTATTTCGAATATAGGTATTATGAATGATGGATCCACTCCCCGGATTTCCTTGCAACCTATCCAGAAAAACTATATTGGAAGTATTAGAAACATCGTAGGCTGCTAAATAAGAATTACTCACTTCATCGGTTGTAAACAATACGGAACTCCCATTATCAGCCATCCATGTATTGTGTGTAAAATTATTGGGCGTATTTTGTGAACTAATGAAAATTGGATTCGATTTATTACTCACATTAAATACAGAGAAATATCCTGCATAAATGTTCGCGCCCCATAAAGTATCATTCCGCACAAAGCAATCATGAATATATCGAATATTACCTGAAAATCCAGCAGAAGTGTTAGACAAATACACTGGATTCCATGGATCAGCTAATGAAACAATCAACGCTGCCCCTCCAAACAATTGCGATCCATTCAAATACAAATACGAATCGCGTATATGTAAAGAGTGAATTCTACCTAATGTTCCTGCAATCGCACCTGAGCCTGTCCAATACTTGGAACTAACAGATGCTGGAAGGTTGGATAGATTAACAATTTGTAATCCATTGCAACATCCTTCTGTGGTAACATAAGCATACTTACCACGCACTTGCACTTCTCTCCAAAAAGAATTAGTTCCGGCAACCGTAAATTTAACGATCGGATTAGCGGGATTTGTAACATCAACAATTGAAAGTCCATTCTGCGCGCCGACTAATGCATACTCATTTCCTAATGAATCTACATATCCCCAAATATTTGATAATTCAACAGTGGCTCCATACGGAAGTTGTGAACGAAATTGAATATTTAAATTTGTTTGCGCTAATCCTGAAACAAAAAAAACAGTAATCAGCAAGGCGGAGAGTAGAATTTTTCGCATGCTATGAATTTTCATCGTACAAGGTACGAAATTAGAGCGCAACTTCAAAATCAAAACGAGAAAAAGCTATTAACTCAACACTTTTCACCATCAAAAAACGGCTTAAGCTTTCACTAAGAAGAGCTCTCGCACCTTTTCCACGCAATAATCGATTTCTTCTTTTGTATTAAATCGACTGAAAGAAAAACGAATGGTGGGGCGGATTGGATCAGCACCAATTCCCTTCAATACATGTGACCCCACATTACTTCCAGAGGAGCATGCGCTGCCTGCTGAACAAGCAATTCCTGCAATATCCAAACTGAACAACAACATTTCTGCATTTTCACATGGAGGAAAACAAACATTGAGTACGGTATATAAACTATGTTCAGGACGTTGATCACCATGAAATTCAACACCTGGAATGGACGCTATTAATTCATCCATCATATACTTTTTCAATGCAGTAATTTCTTTGATATCACTTTCAATGTGCTCGTAAGCAATTTCCAACGCCTTTGCCAGACCAACAATTCCGTACACGTTTTCTGTACCTCCACGCATATTGCGTTCTTGTGCACCACCCGTTATATATGGTTTTATTTTTACTCTATGATTGATGTACAAAAATCCAACGCCTTTTGGTCCGTGGAATTTATGTGCGGCCCCCGTAATAAAATCAACGGGTAATGCAGCTAAGTCATGAACATAATGTCCTAATGTTTGTACAGTATCTGAATGAAACCATGCATTGTATTTTCTACAAAGTGAACCTACCTGCTCAATCGAAATCATCGTTCCAATTTCATTATTTGCATGCATCAACGAAACCAATGTTTTCCCTTCTACTTTTAATAACCACTCCAAGTGATTTAAATCGACTTGACCCGCTTTATCTACATTTACTAAACTCAATTTTACTAAACCTCTTTTCTCCATATCTTCTGCAGTATGCAAAACGGCATGATGCTCAATAGAAGACGTTATAATATGTGTTACACCTAAATCATGCACACAACATCGAATCGCCATATTGTCTGCTTCGGTTCCGCCAGAAGTAAAAAATATTTCAGAAGGAGATGTATTTAAAAGTTGAGCCACTTTTTTTCTTGCACCTTCAATGATGGTCCTTACTTCTCTTCCATACGAATGAATAGAAGAAGGATTACCAAACTGATTAGCTAAAACAGGAAGCATCGCCTCCACCACTAGGGGATGAATAGGTGTAGTAGCTGCATTATCTAAATAGACTTTCATAGTATTCATTGTTTAAACTTTTGACAACACTCCATTAAGAATGTCTTTGATATCGGCAATTATTTTTCCTGCCAAATTGTTGGCGGTAGTCATCGATTGACTTTCGGAATATATTCGGATGATTGGTTCTGTATTTGAACGACGTAAATGCACCCATTCTTTATCGAATTCAATTTTCACTCCGTCGATGGTATTTACCGGATGATTTTTATATTTTTCGATGATGTTTTCTAAAATCAAATCTACATTCACCTCAGGTGTTAATTCAATTTTATTTTTTGAAATGAAATATCCAGGATAACTAGAACGCAACATGGAACAAGATTTTCCAGACTTCGCCAAATGCGAAAGAAACAATGCAATTCCTGCTAATGCATCGCGACCGTAATGCAATTCAGGAAGTATCACTCCTCCATTTCCTTCACCTCCAATCACAGCATTCGTTGCTTTCATTTTCTCTACTACATTCACTTCACCGACTGCACTCGCTGCATAGGTGCCGCCATGTTTTTCGGTCACATCGCGCAATGCCCTTGTTGATGAAAGATTAGAAACTGTATTTCCTTTTTTATGTTGTAATACATAATCGGCAACCGCAACTAACGTGTACTCTTCACCAAACATTTCTCCATCTTCAGAAACAATGGCTAAGCGATCCACATCAGGATCCACTACCAATCCGAGATGTGCTTTATTTTTTACGACTACTTTAGAGATTTCTGTAAGATGCTCAGGAAGTGGTTCTGGATTGTGTGGGAAATTTCCATCGGGCGTACAGTATAATTCAATCACCTGATCAACACCCAAAGCTTTCAATAAAGGAGGCAATGCAATTCCACCCGTAGAATTGACACAATCGATAGCCACAATAAATTTTGAAGCTTTAATGGCTTTTCTGTCCACCATGGGTAAGGCTAAAATCGATTCAATATGTCGAGCAATAGCTAACTGGTCAATAGTTAATTTTCCTAATGAATTTACATCTGCAAATTCAACATTTCCAATTTCAGCAATGTTCAATACCTCGGCACCATCATCTGCAGAAATAAATTCTCCTTTATGATTTAATAACTTTAGTGCATTCCACTGTTTAGGGTTATGACTAGCCGTTAGTATAATTCCACCTTGCGCTTGATGATGAGGTACTGCCATTTCAACGGTAGGCGTTGTGGACAATCCAGTATCAATCACATCAATTCCTAAACTCATCAACGTTGAAGAAACTAATCCACTCACCATTTGGCCTGAGATACGAGCATCTCTACCAATTACTACTTTACATTTTACGGTAGGATGAGCTTTCTGAATCCAAGCGCCATAAGCTGAAGTGAATTTAAGTACATCAAAAGGAGAAAGACCATCGCCTGCTTTACCGCCAATGGTTCCACGAATTCCTGAAATTGATTTTATTAAGGTCATATAATTATTTCGATTGTATATCCGGAAAAAATACGAATACAAAGATAAAGTTTAGTAAGCGATTTTTAAACTCATTTTTAATCTAAAAATGAACAGGTTTACCATCTATCAATGAATAATTTGCACCTCAAAACGATTCATAAACAGAATTATGCTTTGATAGCATGTCCCATTTTATCACGTTTGGTTTCCAAATATTGTTGATTGTGAGGATTAGGAGAAATTTCGATCGGAATACTTTCAACGATTTCTAACCCATAACCAATGAGTCCGGCGCGCTTTGTTGGATTGTTGGTCATCAAGCGCATTTTACTTACTCCCAAGTCGCGAAGAATTTGTGCCCCTACTCCATAATCACGCTCATCCATTTTAAAGCCCAACTGCAAATTAGCTTCTACGGTATCTAATCCTTGCTCTTGTAATTTATAGGCAAGTAATTTATTCATCAGCCCAATACCTCTTCCTTCTTGATTCATATAAAGTATCACGCCTTTTCCTTCTTTATTAATCATCTCCATAGCTGCGTGCAATTGGGGACCGCAATCGCAACGGCACGAACCAAAAATATCGCCTGTCATACAAGATGAATGCACGCGTACCATTACAGGTTCGTCTTCACTCCAAGTACCTTTTATTAATGCAAGATGTTCTTCATGACTTTCTTTATGACGATATGCGACCATATTAAATTCACCATATGTGGTGGGCATGTTCACGGACACCATTCTTTCTATTAAGCTTTCTTTTTCGAGACGATACTTAATTAAGTCTTCAATAGAAATAATGATCATCTTAAATTTAGCTGCTAGCTCCATCAACTCAGGAAGACGAGCCATTGAACCATCTTCATTCATGATTTCAACAATTACTCCACTCGGGAAATAACCTGCCATGCGAGCTATATCCATAGCAGCTTCGGTATGTCCTGCTCTGCGAATTACGCCTCCTTTCTTTGCTTTTAGAGGGAAGATATGTCCAGGTCGGCCTAATTCTTCTGCTTTTGTAGATGGGTTTACTAGTGCTTTAATGGTTTTAGAACGATCAGAAGCTGAAATCCCTGTAGTACATCCATGTCCTAACAAATCAACAGAGATGGTAAAAGCCGTCTCATGAGATGCGGTATTCTTATTCACCATCATCGGCAAATCCAATTCTTCACAACGTTCTTCACTGAGTGAAACACAAATTAATCCACGTCCATGAGTAGCCATAAAATTGACCAATTCAGGAGTAGCACATTCTGAAGCCATTAAAAAGTCGCCTTCATTCTCTCGATCAGCATCATCCACAACAATAATAATCTTCCCTGTACGAATAGCTTCAATGGCATCTTCTATTTTATTCAATACAATATCACTCATAGTTCAATTTTTACCCTGCAAAGGTAGGGATTCTACTCCCATGATTTTTTAAACGAAAGATGAATAAACACATAGAATGGAAAAATAAACAGAACAAAATTTCTACTTTAACTCAATCCTCCACACTAGTAGTCAACCACATATAACAAATGTAAGATTTGTTGTAAGATTTTATATAAAAACGCGAACCTTAAGGAGGGGTGGGCGTTTAAATTCACATAACCGCAACTCAGAATTGCAATCGTTCTTCAGAAAAATTTAAAGTTTTTATTTGGTTTTAGGTTGATGTCAGAAAACGGGTAACCCCGTAAGGTTACCCGCGACTGACCTGATCAAATAAAAAATATTATAAACGGAACCCCGTAAGGTTCCAAAAACACTTGCCCTGTAAGGCATAAAGATGGTTTTGGTGTTTTTAGGTTGATTGTCAGTAAAGGACAGCCCCGTAAGGCTGTCCTGCCTGGCAAATTCGAGACGAGAAGTGCTCGCTAAAAGCAAACCAAATACTCACAAAAAAAGCTCCTCGAAATGAGGAGCTTTTTTACTTTTCATTAGTTCCAATTAATGAGCGTGTTTTACTTTTTTCTTTAGATCTAAAATGGAAAATCTATCTTCGTCTTTTCGGATGGTATTCGACAAACATCCTAATCCATCAATCGTCATTTCTACTACATCCCCTTCTTGCAACCATTGTACAGGATAGTTAGCATCATTTAATTTTCCGGTGCCATTTAGCTCGAGAAAACATCCTGTTCCCACGGTTCCTGAGCCAATCACATCGCCGGGAATAATATCCACACCATAAGCACATCTTTCAATAATTTCAGCAAAAGTCCAATCCATTTGCGCCATATTTCCTTCGCTTACTTGGATCCCATTTACATGACATTTCATCGTGAGATTATATCGCTCGCCAGTATGATTTTCTTTAGGTGTTGTTAAAAAAGATTGCAATTCATCGGGTGTCACTAAGTACGGACCGATAGCGGTAGAAAAATCTTTTCCTTTAGCCGGACCCAAATTCAATTTCATTTCTTCCATCTGCAATTGTCGAGCACTAATATCATTCATAATAGTATATCCAGCGATGTACTGATCGGCTTGCGATGCACGAATATTTCTTCCTCTTTTACCAATCACAACAGCCGCTTCTAGTTCAAAATCAAGTTGACGAAAATGATCGGGCATACACCATACATCACCAGGACCTTGAAGTGCATTATGGTTAGTGAAATAAAAGATAGGATACTCATCAAACTCTTCAATCATATCTACTTTACGATTTCTACGCGCGGCTGCAACGTGTTGACGAAATGCATAGCCATCGCGACAAGATGTTGGCTCGGGAACGGGAGAAACAATTTTCAATTCTGACCAAAGATTAGAGGGCATATCTACTTTTCCTTCTTTTATTTTGGCTTCAATTTCACGCGTTTCGTTCATGGTTTTCTCTTCACCATCCAACAATTCTTTCATGGTTTGCGAACCCATCTTCCCCAACAACTTTCCAGCATCAGCAACATTGTAAATTTTCTGATTGATATATAATCCCAACAAATTTTTGCCATCTTGGCGGTAAGAAACGAGTTTCATAATTCTATTATTTTTTACAAAAGTAACCAATGGTTAACTTTGTGGAAGCAATAATCCTTAAAATCAGTTGTGAGGTTGTATCTTGCAACACGAAATAACTTTAAACATGCCTCAATATCATTCACTTGGAAAATTTCCACATAAACGACACACTCAGTTTCGCAAGCCAGATGGAACCTTATATTCGGAAGAATTAGTGTCGACGCATGGTTTTTCGAATGTTTATTCCTTGATTTATCATGCTTATGCTCCCACGCTAGTAAAATCAGTTGGTGAGCCTTTTTCTCGTGAGCCTAAAATTGCATTTCAGCGCTTTCTCCGTCATCAAAGTTTTGAAGGATTTCATGTGCGACCGGAAGATGATTATATAGAAAGTAAAAAGGCAGTATTAGTCAATAATGATTTACATATTTCATTGGCAGCTCCTCGAAAATCCATCAGTGAATACTTCTTAAAAAATGCGGATGCTGACGAGCTCATTTTTGTACATGAAGGTTCGGGTGTTTTGAAGACTATTTATGGCAATATTAAATTTGGGTATGGTGACTATTTAGTGATTCCCCGTGGAACCATTTTCCAGCTTCATTTTGATGATTCTAACAATCGACTTTTAATTGTGGATTCATTTTCACCCATTGAGACTCCACGTCAATATCGGAATGCTTACGGACAATTAGAAGAACACTCACCCTTTTGTGAGCGTGATATTCGTAAACCTCAGGATTTGGAAACACATGACGAGCAAGGCGACTTTAGGGTCATGATAAAAAAGCAAGGAATAATTTATCCTTATATCTATGCAACCCACCCATTTGATGCAATTGGCTGGGATGGAAACCATTACCCTTGGGCATTAAATATTAAAGACTTTGAGCCCATCACCGGTAGAGTGCATCAACCACCTCCAGTTCATCAAACTTTTGAAGCGCATAACTATGTTATATGCTCCTTTGTTCCAAGACTTTACGACTACCATCCAGATTCAATTCCAGCACCCTATAACCATAGCAATGTTGATTCTGACGAAGTTTTATATTACGTAGATGGTGATTTTATGAGTCGGAAAAGTGTTACCAAAGGAATGATCACCCTTCATCCGGCAGGTATTCCACACGGTCCGCATCCTGGAACTGTTGAAAAAAGTATTGGAAAAAAAGAGACACAGGAATTGGCAGTCATGATCGATACATTTAAACCATTGTGGCTCACTGAGGAAGGATTAAAAATTATGAGCGATGATTATTATAAGTCTTGGATTGATGATTAAATAAAACGGATTTTTTAACAAAATCCTTAATACATACACTCCCATATTCACCATTACCCCATCATCTATAGCAATTCACCATAAATAAAAATAAATTGTGTTAATAATTTAGTTTTTTTTTACCTTTATGAACCGAATGACAACGGTATAATATCTATTTTTGATTTCTACACTTAAAAACAAACACGCGTTAACAATAAAAACCAATACCTATGAAAAGATTACTACTTTCGTTTTTCGCACTATTGATCTATTGCGCTGCTCAATCACAAGCAACGCAAGTATGGTGCGAGAATTTCGACGGAGCCACTGTTTCTACTACATCTTCCGGAGTACCGGGATGGAGCTTAGACAACAACTACTCCGTGAGTTCCCCTAACAGTTATAGAGGACAGTATCAAGCTGGAGGAGGTGTCGTAACACTGACCTCTCCAGTTTTCAGCACAACAGGATTAAACTTTGTGCTTCTAGACTTCAGTCAAATTTGTAAAATCGAGTTCACCGACAAGGCGGAACTTGAATATACAATTGATGGAGGTGCCAATTGGATTAAGTTCAATGCAATTAATGGAGATCCTGGACAAAATTGCATTTACACTACCAACCCAGTTTTCCAAAACAGTGGAAACATTTTTACTGAAGGTTCCTACTTAACTTGGGCTCCAGGTACGCCTACTGCACCACTAAATACTTGGTGGGTAGCTGAACACTTCGACATGTCGATGTCATTAGGAAACCAAGCAACTGTACAAATTCGATTTGTATTAACGGATGTTATCAATGGTTTAGCTGGTCGTTATGGATGGTTATTAGATGATATTTGTGTAACTGCAGCTCCTTGCGAGTTGATTCCTCCAACAGCATCTGCACCAGCATCTGGTCAGACTTTGTATTCTGGAATTATATATGGATTCAATGGACCGTTTGATGTTTTTGTAAATATTGCTGATCCAAGTGGTATTGCACATCCTGGAGTTGGACCTGGTTTTGCTGAATTGTTTTATTCTGTTAATGGTACACCTTATCAAAGCACACTCATGTTTAATCTTTTTGACTCTGTATTTGCAGGTACAATCCCTGCAGGTGTTGTTGGAGATACTATTTGCTGGTATTTTGAGGCGTTTGATAACTCGGGTTGTAGCAATTACGTTCGCTATCCAACGACGGGAGATATCTGTTTTATTTTAGAAGATGTTCCTGAACCCCCATATTGTGACAATTTTGACATATTAAATAATTTATGGACCCCTGATCCAAGTTCTACAGGATCTCCTTGGGTGCAAGGTCCTCCAACTGGACCTACTTTAACAACAACTCATTCAGGTAGCAATGTAATTGGAGTTGGAGATATTAATGGTGTGGGAAGTTATTCTCCTAGTACCAACTCATTTATATTATCTCCTATTCTTAGTTTTACCAATGTAACTTTAGCAAATTTAAGTTTTTGGCAAAATAGAGATGCTGAAAGTGGTTGGGATGGAGTTCGAGTTGAATACACTACAGATTTAGTTAATTGGAATATTTTAGGTGTTCAAAACGATCCAAATGGCACAAATTGGTACTCAAGTGCATCACTTTTCTCTAGTGGTCTTCCTGGATGGGAAGGTAATTCAGGTGGATGGGTAGAATCACGTTATAAATTGGGAACCGTTGCTGGATTGGCTGGAAGTTTAAACGTACAATTCAGATTTGTATTTAATTCTGATGCTTCCATTGAAGTTGCTGGATTTCACATCGATGATTTCTGTCTTACCATTCCTTGCGATGACGATTTAGGTATAAACGTATTTACAGCACCATTGCCTGGAAGCGGACAGCCTGCAGGAGATTCAACGGATGTAACAGTTACCATTGAAAACTATGGTCAATTAGCACAATCTGGTTTTAATATTGGCTGGTCGATTAATGGACAAATACAAACTCCGATTCCATTTGTAGGGTCACTTGCTCCCGGAGCATTGGCTTCATTTACCATTCCAAATACTCCTGTATTACCTAATAACTATACAATATGTGTATGGACTGAACTACCAGGTGATTGCTTTCTTATAAATGACACCATTTGTGCATCATTTATTGGAATTCCAACTATTACACCTTCACCTTCTTATTGTGATGATTTTGAATCAGGAAATATTGGATGGTCAAATCAAATTGCACCTGGAGGTAGTGTAGGTACAAATTGGGAGTTAGGTTTACCCGCATTTGGTCAAACGAGTGGCGCAAATGGTGGTAGCTTGAATGCTTGGGACATTAACTTAAATTCAGCGTATACCGATAATGCTGAATGTTATTTATTCACTCCTTATTTTGACTTTTCAACTATTGGTGCTGGTCGAATAGAGTTCGCCATGAATTACAATTGTGAAAATGCATGGGATGGCGTTCGATTAGAATATACAATTGACAACGGAGTAAACTGGATTTTGGTAGGAACGGGTGATGCTGCAAACCCAGATCCATGCGGAATTAACTGGTACAATGATGCTCAGTTAAATTCAAGTAATACGAATGCATGGACAGGTAACAGTGGTGGATGGATTTCATCAGGATACAAACTTTGTTGTACGACGGGTATCTTCAACAATGCAACACCTATTCAATTCCGATTTGTATTTTCCTCTGATCCTTCTGTAATTACGGATGGTTTCTCCATTGATGATTTCTGTATTTATGCTGCAACTGGTGATGATGTTGGTATCACTGCCATCACACAACCTAACGGCGGTGCTCCAGTTGGTGCTAATACTCCAGTGGTAGTGACTCTTGAAAATTTTGGTGCTACGACTATTACATCAACACCGATTACCTATACTGTAAATACTTTGAATCCAGTAACAATTATTTGGAATGGTTCTTTACCTCCTTGCGGTGTAACAACGGTTGTTCTTCCGAACTTCACTTTTGTTCAAGGACCAAATACAATATGTGCTTGGACATCATTACCAACTGATCAAGAACCTTCCAATGATACTACTTGTGCTGACGTTATTGGTCAACCATTATTAATTCCAACTTATATTGCTGGTTATGATGATGATTTTGAATCTGGAAATATTGGTTGGGCTCCATATATTGCTCCTGGGGCTGATCCAGGTTCCATTTGGGAATTTGGTACTCCTGCTTGGGGAGGAACCACCGGTGCCTACTCACCAACTACATGTTGGGACGTAAATCTAAATACACCTGTGACTGGTAACGCAAATACTTATGTTACCACACCATTCTTTGATTTCTCAAATGCACAAGCTGCTATCTTACGTTTCTACCAAAATCGTATTATCTATGCTTTTGGAGATAGAATGTATATAGAGTATTCTGTGAATAGCGGACCTTGGACATTATTACAACCAACAACACAAATTGTAACCAACTGGTACAACAATATTGATAGCTGGGATGATAATAGCGGTGGATGGATTCAATCTACATTCAAAGATGTAACATCTGCAGTGGGAGGTTTAGTTCCATTAGTACAGTTCCGTTTCGTTTATACTTCCGCTGGATTTACCAATGGAGATGGAGTTTCTGTAGACAACTTCGAAGTCTTTGTTCCAATTCCATTATCTGTTAAAACGGTTGCAGTGAATACATCAGTACCTTGTCAGTTCATCTTCCCAGGACAACCAATTACGTTCGCTGCCCCTATTAACAACAATGGTATTAACACGGTATTCAACCACAATATTTCATTAACGATTGATGGTAATTTGATCTCTAACGATCCTGTGTCTTACGTTCCTGCTGGATTATTACCAGATAGTTCACAAACTCATAACTTCAACAATACATGGATCGCAGTACCTGGATTCCACCTAGTTTGTGTTTATACAGATAGTCCTAACGGAAGTCTTGACTTGAATCAATTTGATGATACGTCATGTACAACAGTGTTGGTGTTTGATTCTGTTGCCACTTCTCAACTTCCCTTCTGCACCAGCTTTGAATCAGGAAATCAGTGGGTAACTTCAAATGCATTTACTTATTGTACAGGTGGCCTTTGGGAACAAGGTACTCCAGCGAAACCTACTTTAAATAGTGCGCATACTGGAGCTACAGCTTGGACGACAAACCTAACTTCTAATTATGCTAACAAGGATTCTTCTGGATTATTCTCTTCTCTCTTCCGTGTTCAAGCAGGCCATTGCTATAAATTGAGTTTCTGGCAACAATTTAGAATGGAATATGGTTCTGATGGTGGTGCTTTAGATTATTCAACAGATTATGGTGTTACTTGGAATCGTTTAGATTTAACAGGAACTCCAAACATTCAATTGTATGGTGCAAGTCCAAACTACACTTATGTATCAGAGTTAGATCCTAATGATCCATCATTAAGAGGATTTACTGGCTATAGAAATACTTGGTTCCAAACTGAGAAAACTTTCCGTCCTGATGTGGATGCACAAATAGTTGTCCGATGGAGATTTGCTTCTGACTACAGTGCAACAGACGAAGGTTGGTCAGTGGATGATGTTTGTTTCGAAGACTTAGGTCTTTGCTCTCCTGTAGGAGTTGACGAATTCGCTATCAACGATTTCGGAATGAGTCAAAACTATCCAAACCCCGCTGGTCAAAACACTACATTCGAATACATGATCCCAACACAAGGTCAAGTTCGTATTGTAATGTCTGATATGATTGGTCAAATCGTTTCTGTAATTGCTGATGAAAATATGGCAGCTGGTAAACATACTGTACAATTAAATACAGCTAGTTTAGCTCCTGGATTATACACATATACCCTTGTATATGATGGACAGCAAATCACTAAGCGAATGATCATTACTCGATAAGAGTTAAATAATTTATTAAAGGAGAGCCGTCTCGTCAGCAATGACCAGACGGCTCTCTTTTTTTGCCAAAAATTTTAGTGTCGCTTGACCTTCTTCGGATTTCTTCCGAGAAAACTTAGCGCCCTGCGAGAAAATTTAGTGAAGTGAAAAGCAACCGAATGGTTTAGCGCCTGCGACATCGAGAGAAAATTTAGTGAAGTGAAAAGCAACCGAATGGTTTAGCGCCTCGATAGCTATCGGAATTGCGAGAAAAACTCCTTCGTTTAAAAGTTAATTCTCGAATGAAAACAGATTATTGTCAAATTTAAGTTCAAGCCTCTCCCCAGCCCTCTCCAGAGGAGAGGGAGTAAAAAAGCGAAATTTAGTTTGGATTTAACAATAGAAATCTCTTTGCCATGACGAGAAATTTTAGCATTGTATAGCCGCTAAAAAAATTTTAATACAAATTCAAAATAAAACATGATGAAGAACTAAGCAATTCTTCTTATTTTTGAAGTATGTACACCCAAACAAAAAAATCAATCTTTCTAAGTTTTGCATTTATTATTTCCTTTCTCTCAGTAAATGCTCAAGCACTCTTGCAATTTAGTGTGCAAGAAAAACCATCTTTCAAACAAATGCAACGCGACTTTGCGGCATGGAAAGACACGACAAATTTACAAGAAAGTAAAAACTGGAAATACATAAAGCGTTGGGAAGCCGACATGCAGATGCATACCGACGCACAAGGTGAGCCAACAGGATTTTATGATTACACCAAAGTATTAATCGAATCGGCAACGCAAAGAGAGAATGCTCAACGTACTGGAGTCTCTAACTATTGGCTACCCGCTGGACCTTATCAACTTCCCACCAACCAAACGGGCTATATGCAAAATGGTATGGGCCGCGTAAATTGTATTGCTTTTGATCCCATCAACCCCAGCATCTATTATGTAGGTGTTGCACAAGGTGGATTATGGAAGACAGCAGATAATGGACAAACCTATACTCCCCTAACCGACGATTTACCCATCACTCGAATTTCAGACATTGCAATAGACCCTGTTAACCCCAATATTATTTATATTTCTGTTTGCGATTTTGAATACATCGGCGTTGGTCTCTTTCTAGATGGAAGAAAACGTCATACGCATTATGGAATTGGAGTTTATAAAAGTATAGACGGTGGTTTAACTTGGGCTCCTACTGGGCTTTCATTCTCATTAACTGACGGTGATGTGAGTTTGATTCGAAAAATTGTAATTGATCCAGCTAATACCAATTCAGTGGTAGCTTGTGGAGTTAGTGGAATGTATAAATCAACCAATGCAGGTGTTAACTGGACATTAGTACATGATTCGCTTTTTTGGGATCTGATTCAAGATCCAGTTACGCCCACTACACTCTACGCTGCGAGTGGTTGGGTATTAAATTCCAATATTGGATCTGCGGGAATTTATAAATCGACCGACTTCGGTACTACGTGGACGTTATTAAGCACCGGAATTCCTGCTCGTGGTTCGGTACAAAGAATTAAACTTTCTCAATCCGTTTCCAACCCGAATATCATCTATGCACTAACGGTTGATTCACTTAGAGGGATGTATGGAATATACAAAACCAACAATTCAGGAAGCACCTGGACACTCAAATATAATAGTTTAAATCTGCTTGGTTACGACGAAGGATCTGGATCTGGTGGACAAGGAACTTACGATGTTGGTTTTTTAGTTCATCCAAATAATTCAAATAAAGTTTATGTAGGAGGCGTAAATCTGTGGGCCTCGGACGATGGAGCCACTACTTTCGATCCTGCTGGACACTGGACTACTTCTTATGGTCCTTCCATGCACGCTGATATTCATCAACTGAATTATCAAACTAGCACTGGACAAATTTATTTATGTTGCGATGGCGGTGTTTACAGAACAAGCAACATCATTTCTTCCACTTGGAATGATTTAAACAACGGAAGTTTGTTTCAGACCATTTGGTCGGATGTGAGTGATGGCATGAATGTAACTTCTTTTTATCGATTGAGTTCATCCAAAACAACAAGTGATGAATTAGTAGCGGGAGCGCAAGATAATGCGACTTTTTATTTTGATGGATTTTCATGGTCAACAGTAAGTGGTGGTGATGGAATGGACAATGTGATGGACACTGCTTTTACGGGTACTTTCATAGCAAGTTCTCAATTTGGAAATTTCGCGAATACAGTTGATGGTGGTCTTTCATTTGGATGGATGAATCCGAATGTAAACAATGAAAACGCAGAGTGGACAACACCCATCATAGCCGACAACAATCAATATCCTAACTTATACGTAGGATTTGAAAATGTTGTGAAGAGCACGGATGGAGGCCAAAACTGGTTGGCCCTAACCAACCTACCTCCTACTCCAAACTTTTACAACAACGAACTTTCGGCAATCGCTATTGCAAATACGAACTCGAATGTAATGGTTGCGGCTAGGCGTGTCCGTTATGAATTTTCGAATCCAGGTCAACTCTTCAGAACCAGCAACGGCGGCAGTAGTTGGACCGACATTACTGCGGGATTGCCCGATTCACTTTACTATACCTCTGTAGAAATTGCATTGAACAATGCGAATACCATTTATGTAAGCATGGCAGGACTTACCAATGGATTAAAAGTTTTTAAGTCGACCAATGGCGGCGCTACTTGGAGTAATATTTCCTATAACCTTCCTAACATTCCCATCAACTGCATCAAACAAATTCCAGGCAGCGATAACTTAATGCTCGCGACAGATATAGGCGTATATGTTATGTATTATGGAACTCCTACTTGGGGGAAAGTAAGTAATGGTTTACCAAATGTTATTGTGAGCGATATTGAATTTAATCCAGCCGTAAATAAAATTTACATTAGTACTTTTGGTCGAGGTATTTGGTATTCGGATTTGAGTTCGTTCACTGGAATAAACAACTCCTACTCTACTCCTTCTCAATACGAATTGCACCCCAGTTTAAACCAAGGAACTTTTTCGATTAGTTCATCACTACAACAAAGGGCCAGCCTAGAAATTTATGATGTAAAAGGTAGACAAGTGTTTCAAGGAAGTTGGAAAGGGCAAAAACAGGAATACCAACTTGATTTGCCCAATGGGATGTACTTTGCAAGAATCAAATCTGAAAAAAAACTCGACGTAAAAAAATTCATCATACAAAAAAATTAATTATTCGAATGAAAAAAATGATCACGGTAAGCGCATCCGTAAATGCGCCTATTGAAAAAGTTTGGACCGCTTGGAATTCTCCAACGCATATTACACAGTGGTATTTTGCTTCTGATGATTGGCATGCACCCAAAGCTAAAAATGATTTACAAGTAGGAAGTAAATTTTCAATTGCTATGGCTGCAAAAGACGGAAGTTTTGCTTTCGATTTAATCGGTGAGTACAAAAACATTAAAGAGAATGAATACATCGAGTATAACCTTGAAGACGGAAGAAATGTGCAAATCACATTTGAAGTAGCCGAGCACAAAGTATTCATCACTGAATCCTTTGAACCCGAAAATGAAAATCCAGAAGAGATGCAACGCGACGGATGGCAAGCTATTTTAGATAATTTTAAAAAGCATGTTGAAGGCAATTAACAGAAATCCCACAAAAATAAATTAACCTACATGAAGCTTGAAAATCGTAAGCAAAAAGTGGTTCCTTTAAAACGATTCTATATCCGATTAGGGCGCTATTCCATTTTTTCCTTCGGACTCATTTTTTTCTCCGTAGGTATTGGAACATTAGGATACCATTTCACCGCTGCTTTGTCATGGTTAGATAGCTTTCATATGACCTGTATGATTCTTACAGGGATGGGTCCAGTTGCTGAAATGAGATCCACTTATGCGATTCTATTTTCCTCCTTCTATGCTCTCTATTCAGGGGTTGCATTCTTAAGTATAACCGCTATTTTCCTAGCCCCTATCGTACATCGATTATTGCATATACTGCATGTTGAATCCACAAAAACTAGCAAAGAAGAAGATGATTAAAAAATAAAATTATAAATTCAATTTAATTCACTACATTTAACATTAATTACATATCCGAAAAATCTATTTCAATATGTTAGTTTACCTTTCAAAATAAAAAAATGAAGTCAATTAACACCTTCTTTATCATTGGTAGTCTCTGCGCGCAATATAATTTTCAACTTCGAATCGATACTCCTGGTTTTCAGGATCAGATTGGGATTGAATTTTAAGTCTTAACAATTCCGGATCGTTCGAGTGCTGAATTTTAAGTATTTCCACTGCTGGAATTAAATAGAAAGTGATTGAAAGTATGCTAAGAACAAATGTTCGTTTAAACATATTTTTATAATACGTTTTCAACTCATCCTTTGCCTTGTTCTTTTTGTAATAAGTAATAACACATAATGCTGGAGCAGCAATAGATCCCAACATTAGGTAAAACTCCTCCCCCTCCCAAAATTGAAGTTTGAATAATATTCCAATAGAAATAAATGCGAGATAAATACTAGCAACTATTGAAATTATGGCGTTTTGATTTTTAACATTCTTATCAGGGAAAAAATAATATCCGAAAGGAAAATACATCACAGCCAGTACCAAAAGTGAAACAGTCAATAAAATACCATTTCCAGGAATGTCCATAAGCTTTAGTATAAATGCTGCTAAAGCAATTGCAGCAACTGTTTTTTCTGTTCTCAATGTATTTTCGTTTTAAAGTAGAATGAAAATAATTATTATCAATGCTTCTTACTAAGCGAATCGTATGAATTAAAAGCACCAAACCGTCTAGTAATACAAATATAATTTAATATAACGAACCTAAGGCAAATGACCTCACCTAAGAAATGATTTTCGTTAAAAGGTATTTAGTAAAAACACAAAAAATTCTACCCTTTTACATACGCCAATTTTTCAGCTACTTTTCCGTTCTCCACTTTGAAAATATCTACACCTCTTAGATACCAAGGATTTCCATCCTTTGTTTTGCGATAGATCCACCGAACGATGCAACGATTAGCGGTAACTAACATTTCTTCTGTTTCAAAAAACGCATCTGGATTCCCATCAAAAAACTTTTTCCAAAATACTCTCATCTCCAAAGCGCCTTCAACTCGCAAACCGTCAGGGGGCGGATTGGTACTCTCAAACAAACAATTTAAAGTCATAAGATTCATCACAGCGTCAACGTCATGTTGATTAAACGCCGCATTGAATTTTTCTATAGTACTTCGAGTACTACTTTCTTCAGCATTTTTAGATACAATTTCCTGATTTGTCATCTTCATTAAAATTTTACAGTTGGTTTTGGGCTTTGTTTATTAGCGCTATAAACTTGCGCCTAATAGCATAAAAATAGAGAATTTACGCAACAATAAAAGTTGAATAATTATCATTAGAATATGTTAATAGTAAAGGAGTAAATGTTTCACAAACGTTTCAATAATCTAAAAAAATCTTGAACATCACTTAAATAAAATGTTGATTATCAGATTGGGGAATATCGGTCGCGAAGCATCGCGACAAACCGATGACCTTCGTTTCATAAAGGGAATCGAGTCACTACAAATTAGTTTGTTTTGGTTTAGATTGAATTAATTGTGAAATATACTCTCTGCTCTTCATCGCCTTAATTTTCATTCAGCTTGAACGGCAAGTTTTCTTGACTCAAATTCTTTCGAATATAGAAGCTCCCAATCCTTTACCCTTTTCGTTATTGAAAAAAGAACTAAATTTGTAAGGTAATCATTCCATCATAGCCCATGGAATTAATTTAAAAAGGGGGATTAGCTCAGCTGGCTAGAGCGTTTGCATGGCATGCAAGAGGTCATCGGTTCGACTCCGATATTCTCCACGTTAAAAATCAACACTTTATAGAGATGATCTGTACAGTGTTTTTTGTTGAGTGAAACATTAGTGATACTGAATTAGTCACAAAATAAGATGTGCCAATTTAAAAATTTCAACTACCAACAAAACAAACAACTTTGTTTTGCGATAGATTGTTAAAAATGATCGAATTTTTCCTCCCAAATCCAATCCCTTCATTGACAAATTCAATAATTATTTCGACATTTAACGCTAAATTGCAGTTCAATCAAAATAATCAAATATCATAACCAGCATGAAAAAAGCACTACAATCAATTATTAAAATCACTTTGATTTTAATTGGCTTACTGCCCTTCTATAGTACAATTGCACAAACCAATTGTCCGGCACCCGTAGCTACGTCGGCTACTAATATCACTTCTAATTCAGCCACTTTACATTGGACATTGAATAGTTCTGGAGTAAACACAGCTATTCTAATTCAATATCGATCCTTAAGTGCAACTGGAAGTCCATGGATAAATATCTCCTCATCAGGAGTATCATTCAATCTGATCAACTTAGCGCCTGCAACAGCGTATGAATATCATGTAGCACAATATTGTGTTAACCCAAATGGAGTTGCAGTATTGAGTACATATTCCAATATAATTGTATTTACGACGCTACCTACTTCCACTACCTGCCCTACTCCTACTGGATTAACGACTACTAACATTACTTCAAGTAGTGCATTGTTAAGTTGGCAGCCTGTTCTAGTTAACTATCTATATAATGTAAGGTACCGAATAGCGAATACAGCTACCTGGACTTTAGTAACAGGACCTAATACCTCACTCCCTTTAAGCAATTTATTATCATCAACCACTTACGAATGGCAAGTTCAAACTATATGTTCCAATTCTACTCCTAACACGATAACTAGCCCCTATAGCGCTTCTATTTTCTTTACTACCTTATCGGGAACTGTAACATGCAATGCTCCTATAAATCTAACCGAAAGTAGTATCACCAATACTTCTGCGACTCTCAATTGGAATTCAACGGGAGCAGCCTCTTATCGAATTCGTTATCGCTTAAGCAATACAACAATTTGGATCTACAAGGCAAGTACTACAAATCAAAAAGCAATTAGTGGCTTGACTCCAGGTAGCGTTTACAATTGGCAAGTGAGAAGTGTCTGTACACTTCCAGGAAATATCTCTACCACTAGTCCTTGGTCTACAACAAGAACATTTACAACTTTAGTTCAATCCCTTTGTCCTGCTCCACAGGCTGTAAATGCTGGTAACATTACTGCTTCAGCAGCATTCGTATCATGGAGTCCAGTATTAGGAGCTAGTAGTTATCAAGTATGTTATAGAATCTTAAATCCAGCAATTCCAAATACTGCATGGATTTATGTTTCTTCCAATACAAACTCAAAACTTTTGCAAAATTTAGTCGGAGGATCTGTTTACGAATGTAGAGTAAGAGCACTCTGCTCAACTGCTGGCACTAGCAATTCCTATGGCCCTTGGTCAGCTTCCATTGTATTTACTACTCCAGTTCTCATTGCTGTCCAACCCAACCCATCAAGTGATCGCGTTTCTTTTATTTTCTATTCTGTAGAAATTGAAATGGCGCATTTGCTATTTTTTGTTTTTACAGGTAATGCAGTTCGTGAGCTGAATTCAAATTTTCATCTTGGTGATAACCAATTTCAGTTGGATG
>JANOAX010000111.1:0-16507 GCA_031411335.1 Bacteroidota bacterium | reverse complement strand
GCAATGAACCCGTATCTCCATTTCCAAAATCCCAATTCCAATTCACAATGGATCCATCTGGTGAATTCGATAAATCTACAATCAAAACAGGGAGCGGTTCGCAGCCTTCTACAACATCTGCTTGCAACAGGGGTTGCGGTGGCCACCAAACTCTTACGATTCGTATAAGTGAATCGATACAGCCGCGATCACTAGTTGCTACTAAGGTAGTGAAATGAATTCCACCGGAAGGATAAATGTGTGTAGGATCTGTTTGCGTTGAAGTAGTTTGATCACCGAAATTCCAATCATACCCGATAATACTACCATTCACAATGGATGAAGTATTATTCAATGTAGTTAGATTTCCTTCGCAAACAGTATCTGAAGTGAACGATACATTTGGCAAGGGAAACACGGTGATGGAATCCAATATTGTATCTCTACAACCTCTATCACTTTCCGCAATATAGGTGATTAAATAATTTCCAGTAGTTTGAAAAATATGACTAGGATGATAATTCGTATCTAACGGTGACCCATCTCCGAAATTCCAAAATGAATTGGAAATTAAATATCCATTGGGAATTGTAGAACTATTTAGAAATGAAAAAGCACTGCCTACACATTCATTGGTAGTGGTAAATTGCGGGAAAGGTTTAGGGAAAATAATGATATTCATTGCCGTATCCTTCCTACAACCATTTGCATCAACAACTTGGTGCGTCACAGCATAAGTACCATCATTCGCATAATTATGTATTGGATTTTTTATAAACGAAGAATCCCCATCTCCAAATGCCCAAGTCCAAGTAGTAATTAGAGCGCTCGATACACTTTGATCTAGAAAAAGAGAATTGTTGAGTTCACAAACATTTTGCAAAGTCATATCGGCAGTTGGTAAATTATTCACGAACACGTTTCTATTGGTAGAATCAACACATCCGTTTGTTCCGGTTACCACCAAATTAATCAGATGATTTCCAGCTTGCAAAAAAACAACTTGTGGATTCGGGCTGGTGTACATTCCGAAAATTGAATTAGTCCATTGCTGGCTTTGAATAGCTCCGCCATTTAATGTTGAAGTATTTGCTAATGAAAAATAAGAACCCACACAGTAGGGCCCCGTCGTGCTAAAAGAGGGAATGGGCAGTTCTTTCACAACAATTGTTTTTTGAATCGTATCAAAACATCCTGCACTATTCATTACAATTAAACTAGGAGAATAGGGGCCGATGGCAGCATAACTATGATTAGTTTGTGGAATACCAAACGTGACAGGCGACCCATCTCCGTAATTCCATTGCCAATCTAAAATACTACCTTGATTATTAAAACTGATATCTGTGAAAATGGCAGAATCACCGAGACAAATATCGCTCACAGAAAAATTGGCTTGCGGGAGATCTACCACGATCACTTCATGTACAATAGAATCTCTACAGCCCAAATTACTAATGGCGACTAAGGAAACAAAGTAAGATCCGGCAGCAGAAAAAAGATGAGTAGGACTTGATTGCGTACTCAGAGGAGAGCCATCATCGAAATTCCATTCATAAGAAGCAATTCCTCCTATAGTGATGTTGCTTTGGTTAGGAAAAAACAAAGGAGCATTAACACATCCATTCGGTATAAAATAGTTGGCATTGGGAATGGGATTGGTAGCAATTGATATCGTTGTCGTATCTGCACATCCGTTAGTGCTTTCTACTACTAATGATACAGCATACGATCCTGCACCTGTAAAGGTATGTTGTGGATTGACTACATTGGTAAGTGGAGAACCATCTCCAAAATTCCATTCCCATGAATTGATTATTCCAGTTCCACTCAATGATAAATCACTAAAAGTGGAGGAACTTCCTGGGCAAACAGGAGTAGAACTAAAGTCCGCAACGGGCCCGACTATTACATTTATATTTTGAGTATGGGTATCCGTGCAGCCATTAGATCCTGTAACTAATAATTGAACATTATAATTTCCGGGAGGAAAAGTATGCGTTGGATTTTGTGTGAGTGCCGCCGGACTTCCATCACCAAAATTCCATTGCCAGGCAGTAATGGCACCAACATTAGTAGTAGATGCATCCGTAAATTGAGTGTATTGATTCGCACAAACTAAGGCATTGGTAAAACCTGCAATTGGCACTGACTGTACATCTACCGGTTCTACAATCGTATCTTTACAACCATTTGCGGTGGTAACGATAAGAGATGTATTGTATGTTCCGGGTCCGGGATAAAAATGATTGGGGTTAGGAATTCCAGTTACTAACGGACTCGCATCACCGAAGTTCCATTCCCAGTCAGTAATCGTGGTGCCTACAACAGTGGATACATCTGTAAAATTAATCTGACTACTTACACAAGCAGAGAGATAACTAAAATCACTCACAGGGCCAGGCAATGTAGAAACATTTTTAATCAGCGTGTCCTTGCATCCTAATGAATCAGTAATAATTAAAGTTACTGGATAGGTTCCAGGTAAGCTATATGTATGCACCGGATTAGGTAGGGTATCCGTTGTACCATCCCCAAAATTCCAATTCCATTTCACAAGAGGGCCATTGGTACTTCCACTGACATCAAAAAAACTTGATACATCATTCGGACAAACGGGCGGAGAATTAAAATCAACCAGTGGAATCGGAATCGTGGTAATATTATAATCTACCGTATCGGCACATCCGCCCATATTCGTAACAATGAGAGAGACATTATAATTTCCCGGGGCTGCATAATTGTGTGTAGGATGTTGCACATTGGAAGTTTGCCCATCTCCAAAATCCCATTTCCATACATTGATGGGAGTGCCTACTGTGACCAACGAAGAATCCTGAAAGCGAGTTTGATTTTGACAATTTGTAATTTGTCCAAAATGCGGAGCTAAAATAGTAGGAGTAAGAATGGTAGTTAATGTAATCGTACATCCAGTAACAGAAGTCATGGTGCATTGATATTGCGTTCCTATTACCACATTATTAATTGTAATCGACTGCGTGGTTTCCCCAGAACTCCAAGCGTAGGATTCAAAACCGATGGGAGCAGTAAGAATCGTGGAATTAGCTCCTGCACATAAATCACTCAAAATAATTAATGGACTACAATAACAATCTACATATGCGTAACCATAATGTCCGCCTAGCGCACAGTCACCTGTAGAAAATTCAATCGTTACATTTTGGCCAATATAAGGGGACAAATTAATTCCCACCGTTGTCCAGTCTTTATAATGTACCGTACTACCCGATGAATTCACAATAGAAACGAATCCGGGAATTCCAGAGGAAGCTACTACATTATAGTCGCCACATACTACAGGTAAACCATTTTGATCGTATACTCTTATTTCAAATCGTGGTTGCTCTGCCAGAGTATGACTGGGGTCTTCCAACACCACGGCATATCGATAAATAAATAATGCATTGGTTGCATCAACTGCAATCTGATAACTTAATTGTTCTGCTTCTGAGCCTACATCATCGTTACCCAAACGCGCTGAAGATTGTCCACCGGGGGCAACAACAGTAATAGCTCCATTTGTATTAGGATCCGTTCCGGGCCCTGTCATGATGGTATGACGACCTGCAACAATTCCTGGAGTAATTGAATTAATGGGACAACAAAAACCGGTAGTCCCCGTCCAATTGGCAAAGCTGTTCATCTCAAAATCAGCATTGACACAACTACTCAATTGTGATTTTACATCTTGTGATGCAAAAAGCATAATTAAAATCAATAGCTGAAATAAATTCCTTTTCACTGGTAACATTCTACGTAAAAGTTTAAACTTTTATTGAACAAATAAAGGTAATTCATTTCAAGCAGAATAAGTGAACGCTCAATGGGCAAATTAGCCTTTTGAACTAGAAAATATCAATATTTAGGTGTAAAAGTGTCAATTTATGCCCAATTTAACTTGATATTGCGATAAAAGTCAATTGTAGAGATGTAAAATCATGAAAAAAATTACATCTGCTATACAATAATTTCCCCCCTTTGACGAGTTTAAACAATCAGAAATTATAGTCAATGATATCCCTTCATCCTACCTATCTTTGCAAATTCCAAATAGCCGAATGAAGACAGATAGCAGTATTGAAGTACAGGAGCAGTTGATTGGTAAGCAGCTTTATGATTATCAGCATAAAGCCATTGAAGATATTTTGTTCCGACTGAAAGATCATCCGGTTCGTTACAATTTGTTGTATCAGCTTCCAACAGGTGGAGGAAAGACGGTCATTTTTTCGGAGATAGCTCGCCGTTATATTGAAGCGACAGGTAAAAAAGTTTTAATCCTCACGCATCGACTTGAACTTTGTGCGCAAACAGCAAAAATGTTGCAAGAATTTGGTGTGAATAATATGGTCATCAATAGTGCGGTGAAAGAGTTGCCTGTTCCTAATGATTATATGTGCTATGTGTCGATGGTTGAAACATTAAACAACCGATTGAGAGATAAAATTTTGAATTTGGATTCGATCGGATTGATGATTGTCGATGAAGCGCATTATAATTCTTTCGGAAAATTATTTCGTTTTTATGAGAAGGGTGTAGTGCTCGGAGTAACCGCAACGCCACTAAGTTCAAATGTAAATATTCGCATGAAGGATAATTACGATGAGCTCATCGTAGGTGAATCCATTTCTAAATTAATTGGCTCGGGATTTTTAGCAAAGGCCACTACGTATCATTATCACGTGGGATTAAATTCTTTGAAAGTAGGGCGCAGTGGTGATTATACGGTAAGTTCATCCGAACGACTTTATAATAATCATGCAATGCAAGATAAATTGTTGAGCGCGTATCGAGAGAAATGCGTTGGCAAAAAAACATTGATTTTTAATAATGGTATTGCTACTTCACAATATGTCTATGCTACTTTTCAGGAGGCTGGATACGAAATTAAACATCTTGATCACACACATTCCACGAAAGAAAGAAGGGAAATATTGCAGTGGTTCAAAGAAAAGCCTGATGCCATACTAACGTCGGTGAGTATCCTAACAACGGGTTTTGATGAGCCCACGGTAGAATGTATCATTTTAAATCGTGCTACAAAATCGCTTACATTATATTTTCAGATGATTGGTCGAGGTTCACGTGTGCTTCCCAATAAAAGTGATTTTATGGTAGTTGATTTAGGAAATAATTTAAATCGTTTTGGTTTATGGGATGAGCCTGTTGACTGGAATTCCATCTTCCAAAATCCAGAAATGTACTTGGAGAGTATTCCGAATGACGAACTCATCGAAAGAAATTACAAGTACATTATGCCTGAAGAGTTACGAGAACATTTTCGCAATTCTGAAGATATCTCCATGGACATTGAATTCGAACATCGGCAAGCTATTAATACTAACCAACGTCCTCGTATTGTCGTTGAGAAATCCTTACTTCAACATGTGCGCATGTGCGTCGAAAATAGCAAGGATGTAGACGGAGCATTAGCGTTATCTGATTTGCTTCAAGAAGAAATTGAATATCGTATTCGTTGCTTTACAAGATGCTTGAGTAAAACTTCAGAAAGCTATGTAAAATGGTTGCAAGAAGATTATAAACGCAAACTGAAAGTGAATGTTATTCGTAGTGTTCATCACGGTGAGTAAATAAAATAAATTTCGCAACGAATTTTTCGCTACTTCCTGTTCTTCATTGTACTCAAAAATATTACCATTAAAACATTGAATTAATATAAGCTATTATAGGTAGAAATCACTCTATTTTTTAATAAAATGATCTGTCTATCAATATTTTAAGAATGCAATAAATTCCAGATTTAAAGCATTAGCAAACGCCTCTCATTCTTCGTATCTTTGCACTCTCAAATTGAGTATTATATGAAAAACGAAACGATTGCGGCCAACGACTTTAAGGTCGAAGAAATGTTAAAAGCATTGGGCATTGACAAAATGAATTACGGTGCAAGTACTGGCACCAAATGGATAAAAACGAATGGAGAGGTCATCGAATCTTTTTCTCCTGCAGATGGGCAACTCATTGCTTCTGTACAACAGGCTACGACAGACGATTACGAACATATTATAAAAACATCTCAAGAAGCATTTGCTACATGGAGAATGATTCCGGCGCCGAAGCGTGGAGAAATTGTTCGACAGATGGGTGATGCTTTGCGTGAATATAAAGAGCCTTTGGGTCGATTGGTTTCCTTTGAAATGGGAAAGATTTACCAAGAAGGTTTAGGTGAGGTACAAGAGATGATCGACATCTGTGATTTTGCAGTGGGATTGTCACGTCAGTTGTATGGATTAACGATGCATAGCGAGCGCTCACGTCATCGCATGTACGAACAATATCATCCACTCGGAACGATAGGAGTAATTTCTGCGTTTAATTTTCCGGTGGCCGTGTGGGCTTGGAACGCCATGTTAGCCATGGTTTGTGGTGATGTGGTAGTTTGGAAACCAAGTTCAAAAGTTCCATTATGTGCAGTAGCTACTCATAAAATTATTCAAAGAGTACTAGCTGCGAATGATGTTCCCGAAGGAGTTTTAAATTTAATCATTGCTTCTTCAAAACATGTAGGTGATAATTTCTTAGCGGATAAACGTGTTCCTTTAATTTCAGTAACGGGTTCTACTCGCGTCGGACGCAGAGCTGGAAAAATTGTGGGTGAACGTTTAGGACGTTCTCTCCTCGAATTAGGTGGAAATAATGCTATTATCATTTCTGAAAAAGCAGATTTTGATTTAGCATTGCGCGCGGTTGTTTTTGGAGCTGTGGGTACTGCTGGACAGCGTTGCACCAGCACACGCCGACTCATTATTCACGAAAGCATCTACGACCAATTTGCACAAAAAGTGAAATCAGCATACGAGCATATTCGTATAGGCCACCCGTTAGATAGTAAAACTTTAGTAGGTCCGTTGATTGACAATGGCGCGGTGAAAGATTTCACCAATGCTATTGAAGCTGCTAAGAAAGAAGGTGGAAAAGTGTTGTTTGGTGGAGAGGTGTTAAGCGGAGATGGATTTGAGAGTGGAAATTATGTGGTTCCTTGTATCATCGAAGCAAAAAATCACTATCATATTGTGCAAGAAGAAACCTTTGCTCCTATTTTATACTTGATGAAATATGCAACGATGGAAGAAGCCATAGCGCAACAAAACGATGTACCACAAGGTTTATCATCGTCCATCTTCACCAGAGATTTACAAGAGGCGGAAGCATTCTTGTCGCATGAAGGATCGGATTGTGGAATAGCGAATGTAAATATTGGTACTTCAGGTGCAGAAATTGGTGGTGCATTTGGTGGAGAGAAAGACACGGGCGGTGGTCGTGAGTCGGGAAGTGATGCATGGAAAGTATACATGAGACGACAAACCAATACCATCAACTACTCTAAAGAACTTCCTCTAGCGCAAGGTATCCAGTTCGATATTTAGAAGTTTGTAACTGCTTGTATTCGTTTATAACCGAATAAATCCGTGTTCTTATCATACCTTTGTGATGGAACACGGATTTTTTATGATTATTATGATAAATTATGAACGAGAAAAACTTCTTACATTCGGATATTACAGATAAACTAATTAAAATATTTTATAAAGTTTATTCTAATCTTGGATATGGATTTCTAGAACGAGTTTATGAAAATGCAATGTTCATTGAACTTCAAAAAACTGGACTAAACGTTAAAAGACAATCTCCTATCAAAGTATTCTATGATGATTCACAAGTTGGTCTATATTTTGCCGATTTGCTAATTGATGACAAAGTAATCGTTGAATTAAAAGCGGCGGAAGGTTTATGTGAAGAACACGAAACACAGCTAATTAATTATCTAAAAGCCACTGAAATTGAAGTGGGAATTTTACTTAACTTTGGGAAGAAACCAGAAATACGGAGAAAAGTTTTTAATGATGAATTTAAAAATCTTAAAAAATCATCAACATCATAATTAATCCGTGTTCAATCAAAATTGACGTTATGCTTAAAATAGATATTCACACTCATATCATTCCAGAAAACCTACCGAAGTTTAAAGAAAAATTTGGGTATGGTGGATTTATATCTTTAGATCATCACAAACCCTGTTGTGCGAAGATGATGATCGACGATCGTTTTTTTAGAGAGATCGAAGACAACTGCTGGGATCCCAACACGCGCATGAAAGAGTGCGACCATCACCACATCAACGTACAAGTGTTGAGTACCATTCCTGTGATGTTTTCGTATTGGGCAAAGCCAACAGATGCTTTAGAAGTAAGTATGTTTTTGAATGATCATATCGCTACTATCGTTCACGCCTATCCGAAAAGATTTATCGGCTTAGGAACAATTCCATTGCAAGCACCTGATCTTGCTATCAAAGAATTGGAACGTTGTATGAAAATTGGATTACGCGGAGTACAAATTGGCTCACACGTGAATGACTGGAACTTAAATGCACCAGAATTGTTTCCTGTATTTGAAGCTGCACAAGAATTAGGCGCTGCGATTTTTGTTCATCCTTGGGATATGATGGCGAAGGAGAAGATGAGTAAGTATTGGCTTCCTTGGCTCGTTGGAATGCCGGCAGAAACATCACTTGCCATTTGTTCCATGATCTTCGGTGGAATCTTTGAAAGACTTCCTAAATTAAAAGTGGCGTTCGCGCATGGAGGCGGATCTTTTCCATCTTCCATCGGTCGAATAGAGCACGGCTTCCATGTACGTCCAGACTTAGTCGCTGTCGACAATAACGTCAACCCAAGAGAATATTTAGATAAATTTTATTTGGATACGTTGGTACACGATCCTTTGATGCTCGACTTCCTCATGAATTTGATGGGGCCTAATCAGCTTGCATTAGGAACCGACTATCCCTTTCCGCTTGGTGAATTACAACCCGGCAAGTTAATCGATTCGATGCCGTACGATGATAAAATCAAAGAGAGACTATTGAGCGGATCAGCTTTGGAGTGGTTGAGTTTGGAGAAGGGGTTGTTTTTATAAGCCTTACAACCATCAAAATTATATAGTTAGCAGATAATATAAACCCTTTTCATAAAAGTACTTTAAATGGCAAAAATTAATTTTAATCAAAAAGTTCCAACTTTGGGAACTTTTCATACCTTTGTATTATGAGAGTGATTGCAAAGAGAACGTTAAAAACTTTCTGGACCAAACACAAGGATTGTGAAGAGCAACTCAAGACATGGTATAAAGAATGTGAAGAAGCTCAATGGCAAAGCCCAAGAGAGATTAAACTAGATTATCCATCTGCTAGTTTCTTAGAAGACAATAGAGTTGTATTCAATATTAAAGGAAACAAATATAGAATCATAGTTAAAATAAATTATCACTATGGTATTTTGTGGATTCGGTTTATAGGAAATCATGCTCAGTACGATAAAATAGACGCATCAAAAATTTAACATCATGGAATGGAAAGTCATAAAAACTGAAAAAGAATATCAAAAAGCGCTTAAGCGTCTAGAGGTAATATTTGATGCAAAAAGAAATTCGAAATTAGGAGATGAGTTAGAATTACTTTCACTTTTAATTGATAATTATGAAAAAGATAAATTCCCCATTGATTTACCAGATCCCATCGAAGCCATCAAATTTAGAATGGAGCAACTTGGTTACAAACAGAAAGATTTAGCAGAGGTGATGGGTCTAAAGAGTAGAGTGAGTGAAATTCTTAATCGAAAAAGAAAACTAACACTTGAAATGATTCGAAAGCTTAACGAAGTGTTGGGCATCCCCACTGAAATTTTAGTGAAGGATTATTAAAAGCTACAAGCCGCAAGCTACAAGCTACAAATTTAAAAATTCAATTCTGAATTCTGAATTCTACATTCTGAATTAGAGTGTGAACACTCTCGAAATATTAAATCCAATTCGGATTCCGCCATCTCCCCACTTGGTATCGGTGTAGGGTAAGAATTGATTTTCGCTCAGACCAAATGAATTGGTAACATGCATTTGAAATACGTGTCCGCCGGTTTCGATTTCCCAACCTATTCCGAACGAATCATAAAAATCACGATCGGTATAATCATTCATACGATACGCATATTCTGCAGTGAGTGCCATGTGCTTTGAGAATTTATAACGAATTGCTCCTGATAAACCATAAATATCATTCGCATCTTTTAACAAATCCACTTGATTCATATGTACAAACCAAGGTGCGATTTGAGCTGAGAAATTTGTTCCAAACTTGCGACCAATTATTACCTGGTAATTGTAAGAGAGTCGACTATAGAAGTTTTCATAACGATCAAAGCCAGTTACTTTTTTGAGTGGATCCTTCGCCATCGTAGCATACATTCCGCTAAAGAGTGTAACACTCAATGGCATTTCATCTCCTTCCGTTTGACGCAACAAGCGATACTTTAAAAATCCATCTAACAATTTCTGATAACTCGTTCTTCCGAATCCAACCATCAAACGACCATCGTAACTATATTCTAATCCTAAACGAATACTAGCACCACCATCGATTCCCCAAAAATCATCCAAGCCTGAATTCACTACACCGAATCGATGCGCTATTCTAAAATCCAATGTTCGTTTTCCTACGGTTTCAATAGTGTGGAAGTTAATAACACGCGTTGTTTTAAAAGTAGCGAGTGTAATTACTTTCTGTTTTTCCTCGGCACTATTTAAGATGCTGTCTAAGTCTTCTTGTGCAAATGCGGAGAAGAAAAAACAATTTAAGAATAACAGAATGATATAAGAAGATTTTTTCATAGCGATTAATTGTTCAATTTTCCTTCGTCGATCCATTTTTGAATAGTTGCAATTCTACAATTATCGAGCTTGCCACCACCTTTGGGCATTGGAGAAGCACCATTTATATGACGGATGGCATCCATCAAATTATCACTTGCCGAACTTGAAATATCTAAATAAGAAACCAAAGGAATACCACTGGTAGAAGTGGTTCCATGACAAGAAGTAGCTGAACCACCTGTGCTGCCACAAAAAGTAGTTATAATAGGATTTACTTGCTGAGAAAAGGAAATGGTACCGGAAGTATCACAATTTCCTATCTGTCCAAAATTAGGATCCAATTCCTCTACGCTATCATAATAACATGACGACATAAAAAACATGAACCCACTGAGGATAGTAAGAACTAAATAGGTTGATTTATTAATATTCAATTTTTTCATAATGTACTTAGTTGTTTTTTGCACCTTGCTCAATCCACCAATAAATTAATTTTGCGTTTTCAGGACTTACCTCTTGATAACCACTCGGTGGCATTCGTTCTTCCACTAAACCTCGTCGGGTAATGGATTGGTACAATTTACTACCATGTGCGTTTCCAGACTTTACAGAGCCCATCACGTCCATGTAAGTTAAAAAGGCTCCAGGCCCAACAGGAGAAGAACCATGGCAACCTGCAAAATTACAATTACCAGAGAGCAAAGGTTGAATTTGCATTTTAAATGAAATTTCAGGTACATTATCCAGGTTAGGTTCCGTAGTACACTGTGAGAAAATAAAAGAAGTAAAAAAAAGGATGATCAGGCTGTAGTTTCTCATAATTTCCAAATTGATACAAATTTATAGCAATTCATTCTATTAATAAATATCAAAGTTCAGGAACCTGTCTAATTCATTAACAACGAATTGCTAATAAAATCATTCGAAAAACCGACTTAAAGATTTTATAGTAAAATAGCAATAGATTCCGTAATTTTGCGACTTAGAAACGAAACATGAGCGATGCTCTTCATCACGAGTGCGGAATTGCCCTCGTTCGATTATTAAAACCACTTGACTTTTATCTGGAAAAGTACGGGACGGCATTATACGGCCTGAACAAACTTTCATTGCTGATGGAAAAGCAGCACAACCGTGGCCAAGACGGTGCTGGTGTAGCTTGTATCAAACTGGATATGCAACCAGGGGAGAAATATATCAGCCGTTATCGTTCTATTGAAAAAAATGCAATTGCGGATATTTTTTCAGTCATCAATGATCCCATTCGTGAAATTCAAAAGAATAATCCTGAAAAATTAAATGATGTAAATTTTTTAAAAAAGAACGCTGAGTTTATGGGCGAACTTTTATTAGGGCATTTACGCTATGGAACTTTTGGTGCAAATAATTTTGAAACTTGTCATCCGTTTCTTCGTCAGAATAATTGGATGACTCGAAATTTAGTGGTCGCTGGAAATTTCAATTTAACAAATGTTGAAGAACTTTTCAATGATTTAGTGAGCATCGGACAACATCCTCGTGAGAAAGCCGATACTGTGACAGTGATGGAAAACATCGGACATTGGCTCGATGAGGAAAATGATTTGTTGTACTATCGCTACAAGCAAGACGGTTTTTCGAAAAAAGAGATGAGTCCGATCATTGCTGAAAAACTTGACATCGGAAATATTCTTCGTCGCTCTTCCAAGTTATGGGATGGTGGATATATTATGGCCGGTTTACTGGGGCATGGTGATGCTTTTGTGCTGAGAGATCCTTCCGGAATTCGTCCTGCATGGTATTACGCCGATGATGAAGTGGTAGTGGTTACATCGGAGCGTCCACAAATTCAAACTGCATTTAATGTTTCGAGTGAAAACATCAAGGAAATCACACCTGGATGTGCTTTAATTATTAAGAAGAACGGAAAGGTCTATGAAGAAATGATTCGTGAGCCCTTAGAGCGAAAATCATGTTCTTTCGAACGTATCTATTTTTCAAGAGGAAGTGATAAAGATATTTATCGTGAGCGTCAGATGTTGGGTCGATTACTTTGTCCAACGATTTTGAAAGCGGTAGACAAAGATTTAAAGAATACTGTTTTCTCCTACATACCTAATACTGCTGAAGTTGCGTTTTATGGAATGTTGAAAGGGATGGAAGATTATTTGAAAGAGGTGAAGAAGACCAAAATTCTCGCGATGGGTAATAACATCGACGAGGCGAAGTTGGATGAAATTCTTTCTTATAAACCACGTGCCGAAAAAATTGCGATTAAAGATGCGAAGCTTCGTACGTTCATCACCAACGATAGTGATCGAACAGATATGGTGGCACATATTTACGATATCACTTACGGAACAGTACAGCAAGGCGTCGATAATTTAGTGGTGATTGATGATTCTATCGTAAGAGGAACTACATTACGCAACAGCATCATTCGTATGTTGGATCGATTGAGTCCAAAGAAAATAGTTATTGTTTCTTCGGCACCACAAATTCGATATCCCGATTGTTACGGCATCGACATGGCGAAGATCGGTGATTTGATTGCATTCAAAGCCGTGATCAGTTTGATTGAAGAACGCAACATGGAGCACTTGATTGATCAAGTTTTTGAAGAATGCAAACAAGAACTTACCAAAGGAAATGATGCGCAGAATGTGGTGAAGAAAATTTACGCACCTTTCACCGATGAAGAAATATCAGCGCGTGTAGCTCAATTGGTAACACCTGAAGGAATCAACGCCGAAGTAGAAGTTATTTTCCAAACCATTCCTAATTTGCACAAAGCATGTCCCGACCATCTAGGTGACTGGTATTTCAGCGGCGACTATCCTACTCCAGGAGGAAACAGAGTTTCGTGTAAAGCGTTTGTGAATTATGTTTCGGGGTTGAATGAAAGAGCGTATTAGTTAATTCAGAATTCAGAATTCAGAATTTTTTGAGTTCATCGTAACGTGAAAATTCCTCTTTCGAATAGTATAATTATTAATTGCACTGTTTGAATTTTATCTTCGATAAATTTCAATGATTATTTGATCGTTGGAATTTTAATCATCTATCAAAATTAATCTCAAAACTTTGCATTATACGATGAACCAAAGGCGATCAAAATCCCAATTCTGATCGCAAGTCTTCGCGACTGCATTCTAAATTCCTAATTTGCATGCGACTGGCAAATTCCCAATTCTGCATTCTTAATTCTTAATTCTTAATTCCCCACCGGGTGCCACGTCGTTTTAATTTCTTGTGCAGCTAAAATTCGATACGGTGATAATATTTCTTCTTTCGAAAAATCCAACACACGTTTTACATTTAACGAGGCGTTTTCTTGAATTAATTTTCGTTGGGCTTGATCGAGATCAGAAAATAGAATGGCATTCACATCCATATGCGAAGAAGCGTGACCAATAAATTCTTTTTGCAATCCGGTGATGATATTCACCACACCACCTGGTACATCAGAAGCGTTTAAAACCTCCGCGAAATCAACTGCGGTCATGGGATATTTTTCACTTGCAAATACAGTACATACATTTCCACCAATGATCATGGGCGCAATTAAATTGACAATACCCAGTAATCCTTGCTTCTGTGGAGCCATCACCGTGACCACGCCCGTTGGTTCTGGATAAGAGAAATTAAAATGTGAACTCTCTACCGGATTCACAGAGCTAAATACCTGAATGTACTTATCACACCATCCTGCATAATATACCAACACATCAATGGCTGCGTCTACTTCTTTCTTGGCATTGGTTGCAATGTCTCCTTGTTTGCATAGGATATCTACAAATTGTGCTTTTCTACTTTCTAATGTTTCTGCGATGCGATATAAAATTTGTCCTTTGTTGTATGCAGATTTACTCGACCATCCTGACTGCGCTTTTCGATTGGAAACAATGCTCTCGCGTAAATCTTTTCGAGATCCACGACAGATATTGGCGATTATATTTCCTGCTGTGTCCTTGAGCGGATAAATTCTCCCCGACTCTGTGCGTGGGAATTTACCATCGATATAAATTTTATACGTTTTGCGAACGTCCAATCGAGTTGACGTTACAGCGTGACCGTTAGTCGATCCGTTGCTTGAAACTGACATTATCTTTATAGCGCTCTTCACTGCTGATTTAGCCGTTGCTTTTACTTTTGGTTTTGCTTTTGATGCTGTTTTCGTTGCCATCTTGATTTTGATCTAGAAAAATATTAAGAAAGTTTTACATAAGGCATTAATCCATGCAGACCGCCTTCTCTACCCATTCCACTCTCTTTAAATCCACCGAAAGGACTTGTAGGATCGAACTTATTATACGTATTTGCCCAAAGCACTCCTGCTTTAATTTTACTCGTGACATTAAATATTTTCGCGCCTTTATCGGTCCACACACCGCCGCTAAGACCGTAAGGCGTGTTGTTTGCTTTTTCGATAACTTCTTCCACCGTACGAAAAGTTTGAATGGCTAATACAGGTCCAAAAATTTCTTCCTGCACAATGCGATGCGACTGCGCTAAATTCATAAACAAGGTAGGACGGAACCAATATCCTTTAGAGGGAATTGCGCAATCGGGTTGCCAACATTCACCGCCTTCGTTTATTCCGGCATTCACTAACGATTTAATTTTAGACAATTGTTCTTTTGAATTGATTGCCCCGATATCCGTATTCTTATCCATCGGATCGCCTACTAACAGGGTGGATATACGATCTTTTAATTTTCGGATCACTTCTTTAGCTACGCCTTCTTGAACAAAGAGTCGGGACCCTGCGCAACAAACATGACCTTGATTAAAGAAAATTCCGTTGATGATTCCCTCTACAGCTTGATCAATGGCAGCATCTTCAAAAATAATATTAGCGGCTTTACCACCTAACTCGAGGGTGTATTTTTTATCGGTTCCTGCAATTGCTTTTTGAATCAATTTTCCCACATCGGTAGAACCTGTAAATGCAATTTTATCGATACCGGGATGATTGACCAAGGCAGCACCAGTTGCTCCGGCTCCGGTAATAATATTTACCACACCGGGAGGCAGTTCTGCTTCTTGAAAAATCTCTGCTAATTTCAATGCTGTTAAAGGCGTTGTTTCGGCAGGCTTTAACACTACGGTATTTCCACAGGCTAGTGCGGGAGCAATTTTCCAAGCCGCCATCAAGAGCGGGAAATTCCACGGAATGATTTGTCCAGCTACACCGATGGGACTTGCCTTTTTCCCCGGAAATGCATACTCCAATTTATCGGCCCAACCTGCATAATAGAAAAAATGCGCAGCCGCTAAAGGAACATCAATATCACGACTCTCCCGAATGGGTTTACCGCCATCCATACTTTCAATCACGGCTAACTCACGCGCTTTCTCTTGAATAATTCGAGCAATGCGGTACAAGTATTTCCCACGCTCTGCAGCGGGCATCTTCGACCAAGTTTTATCATAAGCGGTACGAGCTGCTTTCACTGCTAAATTTACATCCGCGGCATTCGCATCTGCAATGGAAGCAATTTTCTTTTCGGTAGATGGGTTTATCGTGTCGAAATATTTTTTGCTCGATGGAGCCACAAATTTTCCATTGATAAACAAAGAATATTTCTCCTTCAATTGAATATGTTCCGTCCCTTCCGGCGCAGGAGCGTATTTGAAGTCGCCGGAAAAATTGAGGGGTTTTATTTTAATGGGCTTTTTCATTCCGAAATTTTTACGAATTTAGGGAAAAAGATGTTATTGGTAAGATGTTGCTTCCAATAGCAATCGAAATTAGGCACTAAGCTTTCGCGTCAGGCAAGATTACTTTTATAACAACCACTTGTAGGAATATTAATTCACCCTCTCACATAAGGTAACCTCGCCATTTATGGCGAGGTTA
>JANOAX010000110.1:0-17967 GCA_031411335.1 Bacteroidota bacterium | reverse complement strand
TTGGGATTAGATGGTCAAGCGAAAAAACAAGGGACTCCAACCATGGGAGGACTTATCATTATTGCTGCGATTCTCATACCTACATTTCTATTTACAAAGTTGGATAATGTTTACATCATCACCATGATTGTAAGTGTGATTTGGTTGGGCATTATCGGATTTGTAGATGATTACATCAAAGTATTTAAGAAAGATAAAGAAGGTTTAAGAGCAAAGTCTAAATTAATTGGGCAAGTAGGATTAGGAGTTATCATTGGTTCTATTCTCTATTTTAATCCGAATGTAGTGGTGCGTGAGAATAGTGCAGTTTCATCCAGTGTTGTTATTAGTCAAGGCGGAAATATCGTTGATGATATTAATAATTCTGAAGACATGGCATCTACAGGAGTAAATGTTAAATCAACTAAAACTACCATTCCGTTTTTTAAGAACAATGAATTTGAATATGCAGATTTGATTGGATGGGCAGGCGATCATAAATCATGGATGTTGCCCGTGCTCTTTATTTTGATGGTGATATTTATTGTGACCGCGGTTTCCAACGGAGCCAATATTACCGATGGAATCGATGGACTTGCAACAGGAACAAGTGCGATTGTGGGAACTACTCTTGCTGTCTTCGCTTATGTTTCGGGTAATACAGTTTTTGCAAGTTATTTAAACATCATGTACATTCCCAATACCGGTGAGTTGATGGTTTTCATGAGTGCGTTTGTAGGTGCTTGTGTTGGATTTCTTTGGTATAACTCCTATCCCGCACAAGTATTCATGGGCGATACAGGAAGTTTAGCATTGGGTGGAATCATTGCTGTTTTCGCTATTGCTATTCGTAAAGAATTATTAATTCCCATTATCTGCGGTGTGTTCTTAGTTGAGAACTTATCAGTGATGGTTCAAGTAAGTTATTTTAAATACACACGGAAAAAATATGGAGAAGGTCGACGCATCTTTAAAATGTCGCCACTTCATCACCATTATCAAAAGTTAGGATATCACGAATCTAAAATCGTAACTCGATTTTGGATTGTGGGATTGATGCTTGCTGTATTAAGTGTTGTTACATTAAAGTTGAGATAAAAAATAAATGTCTTCTTCAAAAGAAAATATGGTCATTCTCGGGGCTGCTGAAAGCGGTGTTGGGACAGCTATACTCGCTAAAAAGTTAGGCATGCAAGTTTTTGTTTCTGATTTTGGTAAGATCGCTGATAAGTATAAAGCAGAATTAGAAAAACATCAAATTCAATTCGAAGAAGGTCAACATTCGCAAGAAATAATATTGGCTGCCGATGTATTGGTGAAGAGTCCAGGAATTCCTGACAAAGCACCCATCATTAAAAAATTAAAGGAAGCGAATATTCAGATTCAATCCGAGATTGAGTTTGCAGCCAAGCATACTACAGCAAAAATAATTGCGATCACAGGAACTAACGGCAAGACCACTACGACATTATTAACGCATCACTTATTAAGTAAGGCAGGATTCAAAGTCGGTTTAGGTGGAAACATCGGAAAAAGTTTTGCTCGTCAAGTTGCTGAGGAGTCGCACGATTATTATGTACTTGAGCTCAGCAGTTTTCAGTTAGATGGATGTTACACATTCAGAGCAGATATCGCGGTGCTGACAAACATTACTCCTGATCATTTAGATCGCTACGAATATAATTTGCAGAATTATATTGATTCGAAGTTTAGAATTATACAGAACCAACGCAGACAAGATGCATTCATCTACTGTGCGGATGATGCGCTTACCCTTCAACAATTAGAAAAGATTACGCCCTCTATGCAATGCTTTCCATTTAGCATCCAAAAAAAGGAAAACATGAGTGCCTGGTTAGAAGACACGCAATTAAACATTCAAACACATAACCAAACCTACAATATGTCAATCCACGATCTTGCTCTTCAAGGCAAACACAACATTTACAATTCAATGGCAGCAGGAATAGCCGGACGTATTCTCGACATTCGTAAAGAGGTAGTTCGCGAGAGCTTTTCCGATTTCGAAAACATTGAGCATCGTCTGGAAAATGTTACTACCGTTCACGGAATTGAATTTATCAATGATTCAAAAGCAACCAATGTAAATTCTACATGGTATGCATTGGAGTCAATGCAAAAACCTACAATCTGGATTGCAGGTGGAGTAGACAAAGGAAATGAATACGAAATGCTTCTCGAGTTAGTAAAAACAAGAGTGAAAGCAATCGTGTGCATGGGAACAGACAATAAAAAGATTATTGAAGCTTTTAAATCTGTTGTTCCTATCATCATTGAAACAGCTTCTGCAGAAGAAGCCGTTCAAGCAGCTTATGGGTTGGGAAAAAATGGCGATGTCGTTTTATTATCACCAGCTTGTGCAAGTTTCGATTTGTTTGAAAACTACGAAGACCGTGGTCGCAAATTCAAAACAGCTGTTCGTAATTTATAATTATTAAAGAGAGAGAAAGATGACTTGGCTGGAAACCTATTTTAAAGGCGATCGCACCATTTGGTTAATCGTGATACTATTAAGTATCGTGAGTATACTTGCTGTGTATAGTTCAACAGGAACCCTGGCCTATAAGTATCAGTCGGGGAATACAGAATACTATTTATTCAAGCATGGCATCATTATGTTGTTGGGTTTTGCGTTGATGTATGGTATCCATATGTTGAAGTATACTGTATATGCGCGCATCGCTACCTTTGGAATTTTAGTAGCGATACCCTTGTTGTTTTTTACATTATTGTTAGGAAGCAACATCAATGAAGCAAGTCGTTGGTTGACTCTTCCTATCATTGGCCTTTCTTTCCAAACTTCCGATTTTGCAAAAGTAGCATTGATATTATATGTGGCCCGACTCCTTTCGAAAAAGCAAGATAATATCAAGGATTTCAAAACGGCTTTTCTTCCCATCATCATTCCGATTGCGGTAGTGTGTTTGTTGATCTTGCCTGCAAATTTCTCTACTGCGGCTGTATTATTTACTACTTGTGTGGTATTGATGTTTATCGGACGTATAAGCATGAAGTACATTATGTATATGTTTGGAGGTGCTGTGGTCATCTTCAGTTTGTATTTGGCTTTTGCTTATTTCACAGGAATAGGTGGTGGTCGTATCAGCACTTGGACATCGCGTATCGAAAATTTTAGCGGGGGTGGCGATGAAGGAAATTATCAAGTGCAACAAGCAAAAATTGCAATTGCTACGGGCGGACTTGTTGGCAAGGGTCCAGGAAATAGTGATCAAAGAAATTTCTTGCCGCATCCATACTCTGATTTTATTTTCGCCATTATCGTGGAAGAATATGGATTATTAGGAGGGACATTCGTACTCTTTTTGTATTTACTTCTTTTTTATCGAGCCATGCAAATCGTCAAGAAGACCGAGCGCGCATTTGCTGCGCTTATTACCATAGGATGTGCCTTTAGTTTAGTGTTTCAAGGATTAATAAATATGGCTGTTGCGGTGAATCTATTTCCTGTAACAGGTCAACCATTGCCCATGTTGAGCATGGGTGGAACTTCCATTTGGTTTACAAGTGCAGCCATTGGAATTATATTGAGTGTGAGTAGTGAGATTGATAAAACCGATACCAGCCCAGCCCTTGCAGCCTAATCAAAACATACGTGTTGTAATTAGCGGAGGTGGCACTGGTGGACACATCTTCCCTGCCATTGCGATTGCCAATGCATTGAAAGCGGTGAATAATGATATAGAAATATTATTTGTTGGTGCAGAAGGTAAAATGGAAATGGAAAAAGTTCCTTCAGCTGGATTCACCATTAAAGGATTACCCATCGCAGGAATAAAGCGAGAAGTGAGTATTGATAATTTATCATTTCCTCTTAAATTAATCAAGAGTTTGAACAAAGCGAATTCAATATTAAAGGATTTTAATCCACACGTTGCGGTGGGTGTTGGCGGATATGCCAGTGGTCCACTATTGTACATTGCTGCTCGAAGAGGCGTTCCTACATTAATACAAGAACAAAATTCTTATCCCGGAATCACCAATAAATTACTAGCAAAAAAAGCAAAGAAGATCTGTGTAGCGTATGAAAACATGCATCACTTTTTTCCCGCTGCGAAAATTGTATTTACTGGAAATCCAGTTCGCGGCGATATACAATCCATAGAAGGAAAAAGAGAAGAAGCAGCGCAGTTTTTTGGTTTGGATGCAACCCGTCCAACATTATTGATTGTAGGCGGAAGTCAGGGAGCTCGAAGTATTAACAGAGCGATAAAGTCAGGACTTCAAGAATTGGTTGAGTCAGGGGTGCAAGTGATATGGCAAACGGGAAAATTATTTTCACAGGAAGCATCAGAAGCGTTAACCATCATTAACACTTCTTCTATCAAAGCAATGGATTTTATTTCGCGAATGGATTTAGCGTATGCTATGGCTGATACGGTGGTCACACGTGCAGGAGCTAGTACCGTTTCTGAATTATGTATTGTGAAGAAGCCTTCTATTATGGTTCCATTACCCACAGCTGCAGAAGACCATCAAACAAAAAATTGCAAAGCATTAGTAAATAGAAACGCAGCATTATTGGTTACCGATAATGAAGTTGCAACTCGTCTAGTAAAGGAGGCCATTGCACTCATCTTTAATAAAGAGAAGTGCAAAGAACTTTCTGAGAATATTGCTCCCTTAGCAAGACCAAATGCTGCATTTGAAATAGCAAATGAAATCTTACAACTTGTAAAAAAATAGAAATTGAAACAAATTAATTGGCAAACCATCACACAAGTTTATTTCCTCGGAATAGGAGGGATAGGCATGAGTGCGCTTGCTCGTTATTTTTTAGCTGAGGGAAAATTAGTTGCTGGATACGATCGTACGTCAACCCCATTAACCGATGCTTTGAAATTGGAAGGAATGAAAATTCATTTTGAAGATGATATTAATCAAATTCCAGCTTCATTTGCTGATTTGAGTTTGAAAGATCAAACTTTGGTAGTCTTAACTCCAGCCATTCCACCCCATCATACCGAACTTGATTATTTTAGGAACAAAGAATTCCAAATTGTAAAAAGATCTCAAGTGCTGGGATTTATTACAGAACCGCATGTGTGTTTTGGAGTGGCTGGGACGCATGGAAAAACAACGACCTCTTCTATACTAGCTCATATTTTAAATACGGCCGGGCATAATATCACTGCATTTTTAGGAGGTATTAGCTCAAATTACAAGTCGAATTTGTTATTGGGAAAATCAACTCAACCAAGGCATGAAATTGTAGTGGAAGCGGATGAGTACGATCGTTCTTTCCTCACACTTTTTCCAGATGCGGCCATCATAACATCTATGGATGCCGATCATTTGGATATTTATGGAAGTAAAGAAGAGATGCATTTGAATTATCAAGCTTTTGCAGCTCAAGTTCATCCCAGTGGATTCATCGTTCAGAAATTGGGATTAGAATTGGGAAATTGTCAAGCGCGAAAAATCACCTATTCCATCACTGATAAGCATGCCAATTATGTGGGCGAAAATATTAAAGTCTCGAATGGAAAATATATTTTCAATTTAGTTACTCCAGCATATGTAATTGATGGCTTAGAATTAGGATTGCCGGGTCGACATAATGTAGAGAACGCAGTGGCGGCGTCTGCTTTGGCGATTGAGCATGGTGTGGATATGGTTTCCTTAAAAGAGGCATTGAAAAGTTATTCAGGAGTGCAACGTCGATTCGAATATCATGTGCGAAAGGAAAATGTAATTTACATTGACGATTACGCACATCACCCAGAAGAATTAAAGGCCGCTATTTTATCAGCACGTGAATTGCATCCGAATAAAAGAATTGCTGCAGCCTTTCAACCGCATTTGTTTACACGAACACGTGATTTTGTAGATGGATTTGCAGAAAGTTTGAGTTTGCTTGATACTTTGTATTTATTGGAAATATATCCTGCGCGCGAATTACCTATTGATGGAGTGGATGCAGGAATCGTTTTTGATAAAGTGACCATCCAAGATAAACATAGAGTAAGCAAAGAGGAATTAATTGCCCAACTGAGAAAAAATACGCCACAGGTATTTTTAACCTTAGGAGCAGGAGATATCGATCAATTAGTTGAACCTATTAAAACACTTTTTGAAGGAGTATGAAAACGAAAATAAACTTCAAAAAAATATTGACCATCGCTGGGTGGTCAGTATTCTCCGTAGGCATGTTGGCTTTACTTGGATTTGTAAATCAAAAGCAGGAACAGTTAAAGTGTACCGATGTGATTGTGGAAATGAAGGGCGATATGGGACATGAGTTCGTCGACAAAAATGATGTATTGAAGTTGGCAAACAGTAAAGGAAAATTGATTGGAAAATCGGTGGGAACCATCAACACTGCATTGTTAGAAAAAATTATTTTGTCTAACCCTTTCATAGAAGACGTAGAAGTATATTCAGCGATTGGAGGGGTCCTTCACATTGAGCTTATCCAAAGAAATCCAATAGTGCGTATTATCAACAAAAACGACGAGCAGTATTATATTGATCAAACAGGCGCATTCATGCCTGTATCAGATCGTTATACTCCGCCTGCATTGGTAGCGAATGGATTTATCTTCAATACATATGGTGAAATGAACGTGCATATTGGTACTCCTAAATCGGATACTGCGGCTGTAAAAATTCAAAGAACAATAGAGCAAGTCTATGTTCTTGCGCATTTTTTAGAGACGGATTCTTTCTGGTCGGCGAATACTGAACAAATTTATGTGAATGAATTTCAGGAATTGGAATTGATTCCGCGTGTAGGTGATCACAGAATATTGTTGGGCGACACCACTAACTTAAGTGAAAAAATGAGCAACCTTTTTGTATTCTATCGTGAAGGATTGAATAAGATGGGTTGGAATAAGTATTCAATCATCAACCTGAAATATAAAGATCAGATTGTTTGCACAAAAAAATAAATTTTGATGGAAAATACAGACATCATTGTAGGACTTGATATCGGCACCACAAAAATTGCCGCCATCGTTGGACGTAGAAACGAACACGGTAAAGTGGAAATTATGGGGATGGGACGTTCGGAATCTCTGGGTGTGATGCGCGGAATCGTAGCCAACATCGAGAAGACCGTTATTTCCATCAAGGAAGCGGTGCTTGAAGCAGAAGCGAAATCTGGTGTAGAGATCAGTGATGTGCACGTGGGTATTGCGGGTCAACATATCAAAAGTATGCAGCATCGTGGTATGATCACTCGTACCAGCACGAATGATGAGATTAGCCGAATTGATATTGATGCGATCATCAAAGACATGTACAAATTGGCAATGCCTCCAGGTGAAGAAATCATTCATGTAATTCCACAAGAATTTATTGTCGATAACGAACAAGGTATCAAAGATCCAATAGGTATGTCAGGCGTTCGTTTAGAAGCGAATTGTCATATCATCACCGGTTTAATCACTGCAGCGAATAATATTCAGAAGTGTGTTACCAAATCTGATTTGAAAACGGTAGACATCATCCTTGAACCACTTGCATCTGCAGAAGCTGTGTTGACAGAAGAAGAAAAAGAAGCAGGTGTTGTTTTAGTGGATATTGGTGGAGGTACAACTGATATTGCTATTTTCCAAGATGGAATTATTCGTCATACAGCCGTAATTCCTTTTGGAGGAAATGTGATTACGGATGATATCAAAGAAGGTTGTTCCATCATTCGCAATCAAGCAGAATTATTAAAGACAAAATTTGGTTCTGCCTTGGCGAAACAAATGAAAGATAATGAAATTGTTTCTATACCAGGATTGCGTGGTAGAGAACCAAAGGAAATTTCAGTGAAGAATTTAGCTTCCATCATTCAAGCAAGAATGGAAGAAATTATCGAAAGCGTTTATTACGAAATTAAGAGCTCAGGATTTGAGAAGAAATTAATCGCTGGTATCGTTATTACAGGTGGTGGATCACAACTTAAGCACGTCACACAACTTGTAGAATATATAACAGGGATGGATACCCGCATTGGTTATCCAAACGAACATCTTGGTAAAGGAATGGACGAAGTGAAGAGTCCTATGTACGCTACTGGTGTTGGTTTGGTAATTAAAGGATTGCAAGATCTAGAAAGAGATCGTAAACGTCCTGCAAGTACAACCGTACAGCCCACTGTGAAAGGTGAATCGAGAAAAAGATGGTGGCAAAATATTTTTTCAAATGAATTCTTAGGAGACGACAAGGATAACTTATTGTAATAAAAAATTAACCTGCTAACAACATAAAACACATAATCATGAATCAGCAAGAATTTCCCAATCAACGCGAAGGTTCGCGATCAAATCTGATCCAGTTCGACATCAACCAAGAAGAAGCATCCATCATTAAAGTGATTGGTGTAGGAGGTGGCGGTAGCAATGCCGTAAACCACATGTATCGTCTCGGAATTAAAGGGGTTGATTTCCTCGTTTGTAATACGGATGCACAAGCATTGGCGATTAGTCCAGTACCTTATAAAATGCAATTAGGACCTAACCTTACAAGAGGACGTGGTGCCGGTGCAATTCCTGAAGTAGGAAAAAATGCAGCCATCGAAAATGTAGAAGAGTTAAAATCTCTTTTAGGTAATGGTACACGCATGGCTTTCATCACTGCTGGAATGGGTGGCGGAACAGGTACTGGTGCAGCTCCTGTGATTGCGGGCATTGCTCGTGAAATGGGTATATTAACCATCGGTATTGCGACTATTCCATTTGGTTTCGAAGGACGCAAGCGTAAACAACAAGCGGAATTGGGAATTGAAGAGTTGAAGAAAAATGTAGATGCTTTGTTGATTATCTGCAATGATAAATTGCGTGAGATCCACGGGAACTTACAATTACGTGATGCCTTTGGTCATGCAGATGATATTTTGACGACTGCTGCTAAGAGTATCGCAGAGATCATTACCAACACCATGCACCTGAATGTTGACTTTGCGGATATAGAGACCGTTATGAAAGACAGTGGTGTAGCCATCATGGGATCTGCAAATGCAGAAGGCGATAATCGTGCAGTGCGCGCTGCTGAAGCAGCTTTGGATTCTCCTTTGTTAAACGATAATGTAATTGAGGGCGCTAATTATATTTTGTTAAGCATCACTAGCGGACATAATGAAGTGACGATGGATGAAGTAGGTGAAATCAATGATTATATTCAGGCTCAAGCTGGACAAACTGCTGAAATCATTTTAGGATTAGGACATGATCCATTATTAGGTGATAAAGTTTCTGTCACCGTAATTGCAACTGGATTTAAAACTGGTGAGCAAAAATTGGCAGAGATAAAACGTCCAGAAGTAATCATTCATAAGTTAGATGAGCCAGTAGCTATTGCTCCAATTCCTGCACCACCCTCAGCAACCAATAGAGTTGTTGAAGTGCAAAGTAAAGTGGAAGAAACTCCAGTAGAAAATAGTGATCCTACAGAGCCTTTCTTATTCATCCGCGACGACATGGGCTTTGATCAACACAATGATTATTCGTATGCATTTTCGGATCAAGCCGACATGAGCATGGATCCAGATACAGGAATGATTGAATTGGATTTCCCGACTCAAGAGGAGCCTTATATCAAAACAGTTCAGTCCTCTACTCCGCCAGTTGTTGAAGCTAATGATACTCCCGTAATTCGTCATGAGTTAAACCAAGAGTCACCGAGGAATACACAATCAGCTCCTGAGCAAAAGAATCAAGAAGATGAAATGTATCAACGATCATGGGATCGCATCATGCGATTGAAAGAGGCAGGCTTGAGACATAATTCTCCAAGCGGTTTAGCTGAAATGGAAAAGGAACCGGCATTTAAAAGAAGAAATGTAAAGTTGGAAAACACCCCAGCGTCTTCTGATAGCAATGTAAGTCGTTATACTTTATCATTAGATGATAACAAACCTGAAATCAGACCCAATAATCCTTTCTTACACGATCGTGTAGATTAATAATGCAATCATGAGTTTAGAACAAACCATCATGGCGGATTTAAAAACCGCTATGTTAACAAAGAATGAAGCGGGACTCCGTGCTATTCGCGCTATTAAGTCGGCGATTTTGTTGGCGAAAACCAGTGCCGGCGGTAACGAGATGAGTGCAGAAGATGAAGTGAAGATGTTGCAAAAATTAGTAAAGCAACGTCAAGAATCCATCTCCATTTACGAAACACAACAACGCGAAGACCTAGCTGCACCAGAGCGTGAAGAAGTTGCCATCATTTCAAAGTATTTACCTGAAATGATGAGTGAGGATGATGTTCGCAAAGCGGTGAAAGCAGCGATCGAACAAACCGGTGCGAAGTCGCCAGCCGAAATGGGCAAGGTGATGGGTGTCGTTACAAAAGCGCTTGCTGGCAAAGCCGATAATAAAATGGTTTCCGCCTTGGTAAAAGAATTATTGAGTTAAATCCTTTCCTAGTCCCATTTATTTATTCCCAAAACCCGAGCCTGTAAGTTCGGGTTTTTTTATAAAAATTTATTTCCAATCAATTTTATAATTTTTGTAACCTTTATAAAATTCTAACGTAAGAGATAGCTTGTCTATCCTAGGGATACGCCTTTTTTCACTGATATTTTGATGATTTTTTATCTCTTTCTACTAAATAGAAGTGGCATTGCTTTATCCGAAACTAATCTTACACTTTTTTCGTAAGAATTGGAGTAAAAGTGTCCCACGACATCAAAACCGATAAAATGTTTCGAAGTTTTAGAAATTTAAGAATTGCAGGAGTCGTCTTGATCTTCTTTTGTTGCTTCTCACAAGCAGCTAAAGCGCAAGCTCCCACTGCTGCATTTGATGCAAGCGACACCATCGTTTGTATTACCAATACTGTATCCTTTGTGGATATGTCTCTACCTGGCAATGCTGCCATCACAGGATGGAGTTGGACTTTTGGAGATGGTGGTATTTCTTCAGTTCAAAATCCGAATTATGCTTACGCAGCAGGAGGAAATTTTACTGTTAAATTGGTAGTTACAAACGCAAATGGTTTACAGGATTCCATCACGCACATTATTTATGTGTTGGTGGCACAAGCAATAAATAATACAGTGCGTATTTGTTCTCCTCAATCATCCACTACCATTATGGCCGTTGATCCTGGAATTGCAGGCGTTACTGGAACTTGGTTTACTTCTTCTTCAGGAGTGATTGCTTCTCCTGCAAATGATACGACACTTATTTCAAACTTAATTAGCGGAACGTATTTATTCTTTTGGGTTGTTTCAGATGGAACTTGCAGTGAAGCCGATCAAGTGACTGTTATAGTCGATCAACCCGTTGTAGTAAATGCAGGTCCCGATCAGAATATTTGTACAACACCGGGTACTGCAACCATGGCTGGTTCAAATCCAGCTCCCGGTACAGGGCTATGGACAACTGTTAGCGCTGCTACAATTTCAAATCCAATAAATCGAAATACACCTATCACAGGATTAACTTCTCCAGGTACTTATGTATTTGTTTGGACTGTTACCAACGGAGCTTGTGTAATTAGAGATACCATGAATATTATTGTATCGAATCCTGTAGCATCTGCTGCTGGTGCCGATCAATTAGTATGCGCATCACCTGGAACTGCTACATTGGCTGGATCAAGTCCTGCTCCTGGAACAGGTGTGTGGACCACTACATCCGCTGCAACCATTGCAAATCCTTCAAGTGCAACTTCAGCAGTAAGTGGATTAACTACCGCTGGCGTTTATACGTTTATTTGGACAGTTACGAATGGTGCATGTGTTAGTCGTGATACTATGTTAATGACAGTGAGTGCTGCCATTGTTGCCAATGCAGGGAACAACCAACAAATATGTACTACTACTGCCTCTGGTTTGTTAAGTGGAAATAATCCTTCACCTGGAACTGGTTTATGGACCGCATTAAATGGAGGTACTATTACGAATCCTACAAACAGCGTAACAACAGTTACTGGTTTAATAACATCAGGTTTTTACAATTTTGTATGGACCATTACGAATGGCCCCTGCGTTTCAAGGGATACGGTAGTTTTCATTGTGCGAAATCCAGTCATTGCAAATGCCGGACCCGATCAACAATTTTGTAATGCAACCACGGCAACATTAACTGGAAATAGTCCTGCTCCTGGAACAGGTGCATGGACTACAACGAGCAGTGCAACGATTGCAAGTCCTTCGTCAGCTACTACTACAGTAAGTGGATTAGCTGTTGGATTGAACACCTTTATCTATACAACATCTTATGGAGCCTGTGTAAGCAGAGATACTATTATAATAAGAGTAGATGCATTAATCATTTCAAATGCTGGTCCCGATATTCAAATTTGTGAATCGCAAACATCAGTAACCATGGCAGGAAATAATCCGGCTCCAGGAACTGGTGTATGGACAAAATTAAATGGTGGAACGATTACAATACCTTCAAGTCCGACCACAACCATCACTGCGCTTACTCCAGGAACACATCAATTTATTTGGACGATCACCAATGGCACATGTATCAGTAGTGATACTATGCGTGTTGTTGTGAATGTTCAAATTCCAAGTAATGCTGGTTTAGATCAGCAAGTTTGTCAAGGCGCTTCGATAAGTCTTTCAGGAAATAATCCCATTCCAGCAACGGGATTGTGGACAACACCTTCTTCAGCCATTATTGCGAATCCAACAAGTCCGAGTACTGTAGTTACAGGGTTAACTAACGCTGGTGCCTATGCGTTCGTATGGACAGTAACCAACGGTGCTTGTGTTCTTCGCGATACCGTTCGTATTACCGTTGACTCAGCCATTGTTTCAAATGCGGGTCCCGATCAAAATTTATGTGCACTTACCACAGCTACTTTAGCGGGTAACGCTCCTGCAACGGGGACTGCAAGTTGGTCATCATTAGGTGCTGCAATAGTTACGAATGTAACATTAGCCAATAGTGGAGTCACGAATTTAACAATTGGAAATAATTTATTTGTATGGACTATTACCAATGGAAATTGCATTAGTAGAGATACAATTAATATTGTAGTGAGTACATTAATTCCATCCAACGCAGGTCCTGATCAACAAATTTGTGCAAGTTCTCCCACTGCAACACTAAGCGGAAATTCTCCTGCTCCAGGCAGTGGAACTTGGACCACATCCTCATCGGCGATAATTGCAAATCCTACCAATCCATCTTCTGCTGTAAGCGGATTAAATACAGCAGGAACATATAACTTTATTTGGACCATCACCAACGGTACTTGCGTGAGTCGTGATACCATGAGTATAACGGTAAGTCTTAACGTCATTGCTAATGGGGGTCCCGATCAAAATCTTTGTAATGTAACTACAGCTACTTTGTCTGGTAATGCTGCTGCTCCAGGAACGGGTCTTTGGACTTCTACCACAGGAGGTGTGATTACTGCCAATAGCAATCCAAATTCAGGAGTGACAGGACTTATTATCGGAACCAATACGTTTGTTTGGACCATCATCAACGGTGCATGTGTCTCACGTGATACCGTAAGTATTATTGTGAGTACATTAATTCCTGCCAACGCAGGTCCCGATCAACAACTTTGTTTAGGAAATGCAATAGTACTTGCAGGAAATACTCCCGCAAGTGGTACAGGAACCTGGACCGCATTAAACGGAGGAGCGTTTTCAAATGTGAACGCACCTAATGCTACAGTTACTGGACTTGCTGCTTCTGGATTATATTCTTTTGTATGGACCATTACCAATGGTTCTTGTATTTCTCAAGATACTATTGTAATCACTTTAAATAATACAGTAATTGCAAATGCAGGTTCCGATCAAAATTTATGTAATGTTACAACCTCTACATTAAATGGAAATGTAGCAACTCCGGGTATAGGAACGTGGACAACTTCATCTTCTGCAACCATTGTAAATCCATCTTTACCAAACACAGTTGTAAATGGAATGCAAGTAGGAACTTATTCTTTTGTTTGGACTATTGTCAATGGATCTTGTACAACCAGTGATACCGTTTTAATAACAATCGATTCATTAATTACTGCAAATGCAGGCGTTGATCAAGCCGTTTGTGTAGGTGGTACTGTGTCTTTGTCAGCAAATGCTCCTTCAACAGGAGTTGGACAATGGACAACTACCAGCTCTGCAATCATTGCAAATCCAACGAGTGCGAGTACTACAGTAAGTGGATTAACTACTTTGGGAAGTTATTCATTTGTATGGACTATCACCAATGGTACATGTATCAGTTCAGATACAATACTTGTTCAAGTAGATTCTGCTGAAATTGCTGATGCAGGTACTGATCAGAATCTTTGCGAAATATTTATTGGAAACTTAAATGCAGTTGCTCCATTAACGAGTGTTGGTGTCTGGACCAGTTTAGGTGCTGCAATCGTTACTACACCTGCCGCTGCAAATTCTGCAGTGAGTAATTTGGTGTATGGTAGCAATGCCTTTGTTTGGTCAATCACCAATGGTGGATGTACAAGCAGTGATACTATAATTATTCAAGTTGATTCAATAGTTGTTGCCAATGCAGGAGTCGATCAACAATCTTGTGCTTCCTCTTCAATTGCTCTTTCTGCAAATAGTGCTGGAAGTGGAGTAGGAGTCTGGACTTCTATAGGCGCTGCAACAGTTGATAGTCCTTCCAACTCAAATTCAACAGTAAGTAATTTGCAAGTTGGAATAAATACTTTTGTTTGGAGTATTACTAATGGAGCTTGTAACAGTACTGACACGGTTGATATATTAATTAATCCAGTCCCTGTTGCTGATGCTGGTGTAGATCAGTTTGTACCCACTGGAACATTTGTGATCTTAGGAGGATTTCCTTCTGCAACTGGAGGAACGGCGCCGTATACTTATGAATGGAATCCAGGATTAACATTGAACGATAGTTTAGTCTCGAATCCAACAGTAACTGCCACTGTAACGACAACTTACTTACTAACGGTAACGGATAGCCTAGGTTGTACAAGTACTGCTTCTATTACGATCTGGGTTAACGATCCTCCGATTGTTTTGAATGATACGATTTCTACAGGTGAAGATACTACTGTTGTTATTTATGTTTTAAATAACGATTCAGATCCCAACAATAATTTAGATACGAATGCACTTGGAATTTTACAAGGGCCGTTTAGTGGAAGTGTTGTCATTGGTCCAGGCGGACAAATTATTTACACACCGGGTCCAAATTTTAACGGAATGGATTCCATCTTATATATTATTTGTGACGATGGTATGCCTGTTTATTGTGATTCCGCATGGATCATCATCACCATTAATCCGGTGAACGATGCGCCGGTAGCTGTGGATGATTACGCAACAACGCCCGAAGATTCCTGCATCCAAATTGCCATCTTAAGCAATGATACCGATGTGGAAAATATGATTGACTTAAATACATTAGTTATTATCTCAGGTCCATCAAACGGTACTTATAGTTTAGATCCTACGACTGGAATTTTAACGTATTGCCCCGATTCTAATTTTAATGGAATGGATACTTTGATTTATGCTATTTGCGATTCTGGTTATCCAATCCCCATTTTATGTGATACCGCTCTTGTAATTATTACCATCACACCAGTTAACGATTTGCCTATCGCACAAAGTGATTCGGCGATTGTTTGTGGCGGTGATATTGCCATTATTTATGTAAGAGGAAATGATATCGATCCAGAAGGTGATACACTCTCGGTTTCAATTTTCTCGCAAGGAAGTCAAGGTTTGGCTTTTGTTGGCGCAAATCAGGAAATTATTTATGCTGCCAATTTCAATGCAGGAGGATGGGATAGTTTGCAATATGTTGTTTGCGATCAACAAACACCTGCTGGTTGTGATACCGCTTGGTTGTACATTTATATTCATCCGTTGCCTCAAGTTACTTCAACAGTGACTCCAGTTTTATGTGGAGGAGATAGCATCGGTGCAATTGATATTACACTTTCACCTATTGGAACGTATAATTTTACTTGGTCGAATGGAAGTACGGATGAAGATATAGATAGTTTAACGGTTGGAATTTATACACTCGTTATTCTCGACTCTAACGGTTGCGTATTAACGTATTTAGATACGGTGCCCGGACCACTGTTACCTCTTTCAGGAACCCTAGTTTCTCAAGATGTTTTATGTTTTGGAGAAGATAATGGTACCATCGACATTCAAATTTCGGGTGGAACAAGTCCTTATTCTTACGCTTGGACGAATGGCTCTACCGACGAAGATTTAGATTCATTAGCAGCAGGAATATATACAGTAATTGTGACCGATTCGAATGCTTGTATTTATACATTAACGGATACTATCAACGCTCCTTCGGCTGCGCTTAACATCTCACTTACTTCCACTGACATTGTTTGTGCTGGCGACAGTACAGGTGCTATGAATGTTGCAGTAAGTGGTGGAACTCCTGGGTATAGTTATAGCTGGAGTAATGGTTCAACAACCGATTCATTGAATGGGATTCAAGCTGGAATTTATACTGTATTGGTTACCGATTCCAATGGATGTTTTATATCATTGAGCGATACAATTTTTGAATTGAATCCGCCTATCGTTTTAAACTCGACTGTGGTAGATCCAAATTGTTTTGCAGGTGTCTATGGAAGTATTCAAACTTCGCTTTCAGGTGGTGTTATGCCTTACACGTATTTATGGAATACAACAGATACTTTAACCGCACTTGATAGTTTACCTGCTGGATTTTATCAATTGCTCATTACCGATTCGGTAGGATGTCAAGTGGTAGGAGGGTATACTTTAGTGGATACTTCTTCAATTGCAATAACCATTACAGGAAATAATATTTTTTGTGATGGTGATAGCGCAACATTGTCTGTACTTTCCTACAACGGATTATCGTATCAGTGGATGTTGAATGGTTCTGCGTTGCCATCAGATACTTCTACACAATTAGTGGTTACACAGGGAGGAGATTATTCTATTTCGGCTGCATCGGGCTGTGGAACATTTACAGATGGACCTATAACTGTCACTGTGAATCCACTTCCAATTGTGGATGCTGGAACGGATGAAAATGTAGCCTGTAATGCTGTGCTTACTTTAAGTGCAACGGGTGGATTAACGTACAGTTGGACTCCAGCAAATTTATGTACTACGCCGAATCAATCCAGTACGATTGTAAACACATCTGCAACGAACACTTTCACAGTAACAACTACCGATGCGAATGGATGTACTGATCAAGATAATGTTATTGTCACTGCAAATTGTAATACAATTGTTGTTCCTACCGGATTTTCTCCAAACAATGATGGATTTAATGATAATTATGTAATCAGCTATATTGATCAATTTCCAAATGCGAACTTGAAAATATTTAATCGATGGGGTACACTCGTTTATGAAATGAATAGTTATGATAATTCATGGACTGGATTATCGAATGTAGATAAGATTGGAATAGGGGAAGTTTTACCAAATGGAACCTACTATTATATCCTCGATTTGGGTAATGACGAGAAGCCACTTAATGGTTACGTAATTATTCGACGATAATAAAAATTGAATTGTAGACTGAGCCTCAGGAGTTTTAACTCTTGAGGCTTTTTTTTGATGAGTCTTTAAGCACTTTTTACTGTTCCTGTAATTTGGTACTTTTGCATGAAATCTGGTTGGTACTATGAAAATCTCTTATAATTGGTTGCAGCAATTTGTGCAGCCTGCGTGTTCTCCGGAGGAGCTTTCTGCTGCACTCACTGATTGTGGCTTGGAAGTAGAACAAATGTCGAAGTGGCAAAGTGTTGAGGGTGGATTGCAAGGGCTATGTGTTGGCAAGGTTTTAACTTGTGTACAACATCCAAATGCCGATCGTTTGCATATCACTATAGTTGATGTGGGTGATGGTGTTGCAAAACAAATTGTTTGTGGTGCTCCAAATGTTGCAGCAGGTCAAACGGTCATTGTTGCTTTACCTGGAACTGTTCTATATCCTGCAGGAGGTGAATCGTTCGAAATAAAAAAGTCGAAGATCAGAGGCGAAGCTTCTGAAGGGATGATTTGTGCAGAGGATGAAATTG
>JANOAX010000109.1:0-13066 GCA_031411335.1 Bacteroidota bacterium | reverse complement strand
GTTAAATTTTAAAATCATTAGCGAAAATACAAAGTTTTTCGTGTTGACTCAAGGAATACACTCTAACAATCGCTTTTAACTATTAATACCGACGCCACATATAAAATAGTCCAATCCATTAAGCGAAAGCTTTTGTAGGTTGGGTTATACAATTATACCGACGCTAATTATAAAATAGTCCAATTGAGTATACATAAAGCTATGTAGGTCGGCATAATACGATAAATTCATTGTGCTAGATTATTATTGTAACAGGTACAAAATGACAATTACATGTAATAAAAAAGGGGCATAATGCCCCTTTTTTATTACTTCAAGAAATGATTACTTCTTATCTTTTTTATCGAAGTCGATTACAATTGGAGAAGCGATACATAATGAGCTATATGTACCTACTAAAATACCAATTAACAATGCAAAGATAAATCCACGAATCACATCACCACCAAAAATGAAGATGGCAAGTAATACGAAGAAAGTAGCTAATGATGTATTCATTGTTCTGCTCAACGTAGAATTCAATGCATTATTAATAACTATTTTCTTATCGGTGTTCGGGTGAATTCCTAAATATTCTCGAATCCTATCAAATACCACAACAGTATCTGTCATGGAATAACCCATTACGGTTAACAACGCTGCAATAAAGTCCTGATTGATTTCAAGAGTGAAAGGTAGAATTCCGTTAAAGATGGAGAAGATGGAAAGAATCAATAATACGTCATGCAACAAAGCTACCGTAGCACCCAAACCATATTGCCATTTTTTGAATCGTACAAGGATGTATAAAAACATCAATGCACATCCAAAGATAATAGCAAAAAATGCGGAAGACTTAATATCATCAGCCACAGTTGGTCCTACTTTCTGAGAATTAATAATTTTTGTTTCTTGGAATTTAGCTTGATCAATACCTGCAAACTGACCTTTCACGCCTTCATATAAAGCTTTCGTTACAGCTGCTTGTGCTTCAGCAGTATTTTCCTCAATCAAATAATCGGTGGTGATTTTGTAGCGATTATCTGTTCCGAAAGTTTTTACATCAGGAGCTTCTCCAAATGGAACAGCCAATGATTCTCGAATGGTTTGTGTAGAAGTAGCGTTGTCGAACTGAACAACAAACGTACGACCTCCGTCGAAATCCACACCGAAATTAAATCCTTTCAGACCGATTGAAACAATCCCGGCAGCGATTACAATTCCTGAGATGATATAATACTTCTTACGATTCTCTACGAATGGAAGATTAATATTTTTATAAGGGTCCTTCGTTGCATTTGTCCAGAAAGGAATATCCTTATTCTTATCTAATAAATATTCAAACATTAAGCGGCTAATGAATATAGCAGAGAATAATGAACATAGGATACCAATAATCAAGGTGGTTGCGAAACCTTGAACAGGTCCACTACCAAAAGAATAAAGGATAATACCTAATAATAACGTAGTAACATTGGAGTCGATGATCGAAGAGAACGCATGCTTATAACCATCAGAAATTGCCAAACGCAAACCTTTTCCTAAACGCAATTCTTCACGTACTCTTTCAAATATAAGAATGTTTGCATCCACAGAAAGTGCTATGATCAACACGATACCTGCGATACCAGGAAGCGTGAGAACTGCACCCAAAGAAGCGAGTACACCCATAATAAAAAACATATTAACTACGAGCGTAATATCTGCAACAATACCTGCCTTGCTGTAATAGAAGGCCATAAAGAAGAATACAATACACAATGCAACTAAAAAGGAAAGTAATCCATTTTGAATTGCTTCCGCTCCTAAAGATGGACCCACTACGGCTTCTTCCACGATACGTGCGGGAGCAGGAAGTTTACCAGCCTTTAAAATATTTGCTAAATCTTTTGCTTCATTAATTTCAAAATTTCCAGTGATGCTTGAGCTACCTCCTGCGATTTCACCTTGCACATTTGGAAAACTGTATACATAATCATCAAGCACAATTGCAATTGACTTTCCGACATTTTCTCCAGTAAGACGCTTCCAAACTTTAGCTCCATCTGGATTCATTCTCATACTAATTTCAGGCTTACTGTTGAATTGACCAAAGTCTTGACGAGCATCCGAAATAGCAGCACCATCTAATGGTGCTTTTCCATCACGACCTGCACTCTTAATACCAATTAACTCTAAAGATTGAGTTTCAGCAGAACGCGGTTTAACGGTCCATAACAAACGTAAATTTTTTGGCAACGCTGCTTTAACGTCATCGCGTTCTAAAATACGATTCACTTTAGCGGTATCTTTAATCAAAGAATAACCGATGACACATTGCTTATCTACTATATTTTTTTCTTCTTGCGTACGAACTTGACCATCTGAAGGGAATAACACTGCGAACAATGGGTTTTCACGAGCAAATTCTTCAAATGTTTTACCACCCGCAGTGTCTTTTGCAGCGGTAGAATCTTTACCCATTTTATCAACCAAAGAAACTTTAGATGTATCTACAGAAGTATCTTTTGTTGAATCAACAAGAGGAGTACTCGTTGTTGCTGTTGAATCCATAACAGAAGTTAAACTTCCCAATAAAGAATCCTTTTTACTTTCATTAGCCAACATGGTATTCACAGCAACTAATCCTGGGGCTACTTCACCGAACGTGTAAGTTTCCCAGAATTCCAACTTCGCTGTTCCTTGAAGGAGTTTACGTACACGATCGGGTTCCTTTACGCCTGGTAATTCCACTAAGATTCGTCCAGAACCTAATTGTTGAATATTGGGTTGAGACACACCAAATTTATCGATACGAGTACGTAGGATATTAAATGAACGGCTGATAGCAGCATCAGACTCCTCTTTTAATACTTTTAGTACTTGCTCATTGGTTGAGTTAAACTTGATCTTATCCTGATTCTCGATATTCGCAAATACCGCGGCAAGGCTAGCATTTGGATCAACTTCAGTAAAAGCTTGTCCGAATAGTGTTACAAAATCCTTGTTGCTATTACGTTGTAATTCTGCAGCACGATCAATCGCTTTTTTAAAGGTAGGATCTTCAACATTTTGACCAGCCATTGAACGAACGAGATCCATTACGGATACTTCCAACGTTACGTTCATTCCACCTTTTAAGTCAAGACCGAGATTGATTTCTCTTTCCTTACACTCACGATAGGTATAATCCTTAACTCCGATGTTGTAAACACCTTTAGGACCAATCGAATCGAGATATTCTTTCTCTTTTATAGGATCGTTATTCGCATACTCTCTTGCATCAGCCTCCACCCCACGAGTAACCAGGGTAAATGAGAGTTGATAGAGGCAAACCAGAGCCAAAACGATGGCAAATAGTTTAATAGCACCTTTACTTTGCATTGATAGATTATATTAATTTATAGAGCGGGCAAATATAGCAGATGCGTGCATACGAAACAATTTATAAAAGGATTTAAAATAGAGATAGCATTGACACATCTCATTAAAGATCAAATTTTTATACGACACCTAATTAAAGTAATTGGCAAATGAGGTCGAAATCATTCAATATACAAGCATTTCCACACTTGAGGAACCTAAATAGTTCTGTTTAGGCAAAGGCTAAATTGACTTGAATTTTGAGCTTTTCAAACCCTTTCAATACCAAGCTCGATTAGTGATTTTATCTAGAAATCATGCTGCAGTTGAAATTCTTAATTTGAATTATAAAATGTGAAACTATGTAAATCAAACAATTAACGTTAAACAGAGTAACCAATAAAAAGAATTCAGCAAGAGAAGAATTACCTTCGCGTTTGTGGCTAATAGAATAATTATAAGTGTAACATCCGATCTAGTAACTGATCAAAGGGTTCAGAGAGCCGCAGGAACTTTAAAAGAGGCTGGATATCAAGTGATGCTGGTTGGACGCGTTCTTTCAGACTCGATTGAAATGAAAGGAAAGCGGTTTCGGGTAACACGCTTCAAATTATGGTTTAACAAAGGACCTTTATTCTACTTAAATTACAATTTGCGATTGTTTTGGTACCTCTTGTGGAACCAAGCCGACATCCTTCTTAGTAATGATTTAGATACTTTACCTGCTAATTTTATAATTTCAAAAATCAAAGGAACACTGCTTGTTTATGATAGCCATGAATATTTTACTGGTGTACCAGAACTCACACAGCGTCCAAAAGTTCAAGCAATATGGAAAAGAATTGAATCGTTTATACTCCCTAAAATCAAATATGCTTACACAGTAAATTCAAGTATTGCTCAATTATATGAAGACGAATACAAAGTAAAATTCAAGGTCATTCGAAACATGCCGGAAGTGAAATTTCAAATTCGAACCGACCTTGACATTATCAAAAGAGAATTACGTTTGCCGAATGACAAGTCCATCATTATTTTACAAGGAGCAGGAATCAATATTCAACGAGGGGCAGAAGAAGCTGTGCAGGCAATGCAATACGTTGAGAATGCTATATTGCTTATTGTTGGGGGCGGAGATGTAATTCCATCTCTAAAATTAATGGTAGTAGAATTACAACTCAACGAAAAAGTAAAATTCGAACCAAAAAAATCACCATCCGAACTCTTTCTCTATACACTTTGTGCGGACTTAGGATTAAGTCTAGACAAAAACACAAATCTTAATTATAGATTTAGTCTACCCAACAAAATCTTCGATTACATACAGGCGGGTGTACCCATCTTAGCCAGTGATTTGCCAGAAGTAAAGAAAATAATTGAAGGATATAATATCGGTTGTATAAGTCTAGACCACAATGTAAAAAACCTTGCTACGTTGATGAACAAAATGATTGATAATAAAGAGATGCGTCTTACTTGGCAAAAGAATTTGAAAGCAGCTTCACAAGAATTGAATTGGGATCATGAAAAAAGTAAACTTCTAAGCATTTTTTCTTCCATTGAAAAATAAACAACTTCATATCATTTCCTTTGATGTGCCGTTACCAGCAAATTACGGGGGCGTAATTGATGTTTACAACAAAATCAAACATTTACATCGGCTCGGAATAGAAATCATTTTACATTGCTTTACCTACGGTAGAAAAGAAAATAAAGTATTAACTGATTTTTGCAAAGAGGTACATTATTACCCACGAAGCACTTCTCTAAAAAAAATATTTAGTCTTGAACCTTTCATTGTAACTACTCGAAATCATCCCGACTTACTTCAACGTTTGTTAGAAGACCATCATCCTATTTTATTTGAGGGACTACACACGACACATTTACTTTCCCATCCTTTATTGAAAGATCGAGTAAAAGTGGTGCGTGCTCATAATATCGAACATGAATATTATCGCTATCTATACAAAGCAGAAAAAAGCTTTTTGAAAAAAATGTTTTTTCTTTCTGAATCTATAAAACTTAAATACTACGAAAAGAAAATAAAAAACGCTCAACACATTGGAGCTATTTCCATCACGGACAGAAATTATTCTCAGAGTAAATGGGGAAACTCTTTCCTACTTCCTCCCATTCATCACCATGACCAAGTAAAATCAAAATCAGGAAAAGGTAATTACAGTTTATACCATGGAAACTTGGGTGTTGCAGAAAATGAAAAAGCGGCACTATGGTTAGTTGAAAATATTTCGCCCCTATTAAATCATCCTTTGATTATTGCGGGAAGTCGATGCGGCACACTACTCCGGAAAAGGATTAATCAATCCTCAAAAATTACGCTTGTTGAAAATCCATCAGATGAAGAAATGGAAAGGTTGATTTCTGAAGCACATGTCCACTTACTCCCCAGTTTTCAAGAGAGTGGTGTAAAACTCAAATTGCTACATGCGTTATACGCTGGCCGATTTGTTTTAGCCAATTCCATGATGCTAAGCGGAACTTCATTAGAAAACGCGTGCACTGTGGCAAACGACATTCCTGATTTTGCACAGAAAGCGAATTCACTTTTTGCATTACCATTTTCCAATGAGGAAATTGATAAACGCAAAAAAATACTTTCAGAAAACTACGATAACATTTCCAATGCTAAAATGCTGCTGGATCAGATTTATGGCCAATAAATATTAAATTACGAATGCGGACCTAAAACTCCGGCATCTACTTTTACAACTCTAGAAGGAAATTTTTCCATCAAGCCATAGTTATGGGTTACCATCACCACGGCTCTACTGTTTCTACTGATATCAAAAAGCAAATTCATGATTTCATTACTGGTTTCTGGATCGAGATTTCCGGTAGGTTCATCGGCTAAAATTAAATCGGGGTCATTAAGCAGTGCGCGTGCAATCACTAATCGCTGTTGTTCACCGCCGGATAACTCATACGGCATTTTAAATCCTTTGGAACTTAATCCCACTTTTCCCAAAACATCGCTCACCCGTTCTTCCATTTTCTTCTTGTCGTTCCAGCCTGTTGCTTTCAAATAAAACATCAGATTTTCTTTTGCTGTGCGATCTGTTAAAAGTTGAAAATCCTGAAAGATAATGCCAAGCTTCCTTCTTAATTTAGGAATGTCGTTCATCTTCAAATTGTGTAATTCAAATCCGGCCACATATCCTTCTCCTTGGGGCATGGGCAATTCTCCATAAAGCAAACTCATGATAGAACTTTTTCCTGTTCCTGTTTTACCAATGAGGTACACAAACTCACCACGCTGAACATTTAAATTCACATTGTTCAACAAAAGATTTTTCTTGTGAAACACATTTACATTTTTAAGATCAATAATAGTATCCGACATTTCTTTATCTTCTGGTTAAATAGATGAACTTACAAATTCCATTCAGTAACTTTTCCGAAAGGAATACTCCCCAAGAATTCAAGCATCCGAGCTTCTTCTGCTTCCAACCCTATTTTTGCCAAAGCTTTTTCTGGTCGATCCAATCGAAAATAGGCCAGAAGCGTGAATTGTTCATCTCTGAGTTGAACATAATCAGGAATTTTAGCTTTGCCTTGAATTTTTAATAGGTAATACTTCGACATGATTCTTACTTGCAAACTTATTGGAAAAAAAATGAATTATCTTGAAGAAACTACTAGAATCATTAAATTATTCAACAGGCAATATTCAAGAACTTAGAACATAAAAAAAGAGGCTTACCATAATGGGAAGCCTCTCTTCATTTATTTTTTTAGCAGCTTAACGCTTACTTGTTTTCTTTCCACCTAATCCAATGGGGCTACCTACACGTGCCATGGCACAACGGAAGCCTAACCAATCAGTAGATTGTTCTTGATCCAAAAAGCGACGAGAACCAGGAGTCAAATAGTAGGCGCGATCTTTCCATGATCCACCTTTTATAACACGAGCTTTGTCATCTACTAAAGTAGCACTACCGCTATTATACGTTGCATAATCAGGCTCATCACCATCAATATAATTGATGTTATCTGCTTTTTGATAATTTCTACGTGTAGAAGCTTCTTGTTCGGTTACCTCACGCTTCATGATTCGGCCCAATGTATCTTTTTCTGCAATTGAACCTTCTTCATCAGTCACTTGTGTATCGTAAACGTTACCACGGAAAGAACGGAAATCGGTTTTATCTTCATGAGATAAAGGACGAAACACATCCATCACCCATTCTGCTACGTTACCACCCATATTATATAAACCATAATCGTTTGGTACATAAGAATAAACTGGAGCTGTGATATCGGCATTATCATTCAACTTACCGGATACTCCCATATTATCACCTCGACCACGCTTAAAGTTAGCTAACATTTCACCTTGCCATTTATCTTCAGAATTACGAACACCGTGTCCGCTCCAAGGATAAAGTTTACGCTCATTTACGTTTTCAAAAACAGTATTTCCAATTAATGCTAAAGATGCAAACTCCCACTCCGCTTCAGTTGGGAGACGATATCTTGGTAAAAGAATACCATCTTCCATTCTTACTTTACGAGTATCGTTATTTGGATTCAAATCTTCGAGAGGACTTTTTACAAGACCTTCATATTGACCTGCGAAATAAGCATCGGTATTAAAGTTATCTTCATTCACCTGAGCAGGGTTTACACGAAGGATTCCTTCACGAATTAAAATTTGCTCATTCACACGATCGGTACGCCAAGCACAAAAGTCGTTACACTGCAACCAATTTACTCCTACAACAGGATAATCTTGAAAGGCAGGATGACGAAGGTATAATTCTACATAAGGTTCATTGAAAGCCAAACGATCACGCCAAACTAGCGTATCTGGTAAAGCTTTGCGTTGAACTTCTGGATAGTCAGTAGCGAATACGCGTCCTAACCAATAAAGATATTCTAACCAATACGTATTAGAAACCTCTGTTTCATCTAAATAATAAGAAGAAACCGTTACACGACGAGGCATATTATCCCAATCCTGAATTACATCTTGTTCGGTACGACCCATTACAAAGGTTCCCCCTTCAATGAGTACTAATCCTGGTCCGGTTTCTTGCTCTAAATAAGGAACAACTTCAAATCCACCATTACGCTCATCATTATAATTCCATCCTGTTGAGCCGGATTTGTCGTAGCTATTACAAGCTGAAAAAAACAACGTCGCCAGTCCAAGGAGGGGAAGCAATTGATTCTTAATCTTCATGTGTCTTTTATGTTTGGGATGACAAATATGCGAAATAACTAAAAACTAGGGCAACTTATTGCTCGGAATCTCTTCTTCTTAGGTCGGCATTCGAACTGAAATCCAACACTAAGTTCATGCGAACCACCGGTTGCATTACTTAAGGCTGAAACAGTTACGTCATAACTATACCCAAATTTAAAGACTCCTTTTTGCAATCCAATTAATGCAATAAAACTGTCGCTCGACAAGAAATTTTTGTTGCCGAAATTACCACGGTACCATAATCCACCCACAATTGGAGAATGGAGGATATACATACCGATATTAATTTGATTGAATGATCCTTGTTGTTGATACAATACATTAGGAGAAATAAAAGTTCCTTCATCGCGATTTACTCTACCACGCGAACCACGTCCATAAGAATCTCCAATGGGTAACATAGCTCCAAAGTGAGCGGTGTATTTACGAGGTAATTTTGAAGTTCCTTTTACAATAAAAGCCTCATCAGGCTCTGTTAAATGATTAACGGCAATTCCTCCATAAACCGTGTTGGTATAAGCTAATACACCTCCACTAAAATCCATGTAATTTCTTGTTTCCGTTGGACGAACTTCTTGAGTATTATAAACGAAACCATAACGAGGATCGATCATATCACCAAAAGTTAACTTACTGAAGTCGAGACGCTTTTGAACATAAGTTGCTTGAAGACCAAATCGCATTGAAAACTTACGATTTACATTAAGCTGGTAAGCGTACATTCCACTGATGTTATTCGTAACAAACACACCTTCACCTGCTTTATCATTCAAGAACATCAAACCGATCCCGCCATTTATTCCTTCAAAATGCTGGTCATAGCTCGCACTTGATGTAATATACGTTTCTTTTAAGGCTGGCCATTGATTTCTATAGTTGATACTAATTCGCGGACAACGAGTTGAACCTGCAAAAGCAGGATTCAAATAAAGTGGGTTCGCATAGAACTGAGTGAATTGAGGATCCTGTGCATCAGCCGATAGGCAGGTTGCAAACATGATACACAAGAGGACGCGTTTAAACATATTCAAATCTTTTACGAATATTTATACGAAGAAATCTATTTTTGTTTCGATTTCAACGCATGAGTTCTGCAATAATTGTTTTTGGTGTCCGTTCCTAATGGGCCACATACCAAACATCAAAGATGCAAAATCCGTTGTTAGATACAGCACAAATTTAATTTTTTTAAGAATATTAAATGATCAAAGACAAACATTCCTTACGAAGTAAGGTGGAAAAGTTGAATCTCAGGTTCTTCAACGAAAGAATTACATGCATCGTGGCTACTATTTTAGTAGGAATTCTACCCCTGGAATCCTACAGTCAGAAAGTAGAAACGACGACAATTACCTGGTCAGAAGTGCAAACTGTACAAGAAGGTGAATACCGATTAGGATTTACTGGAGCCCATTATTTGCTGGAGGAAAGTAAACTTCCTTTTTATCATAAACAATTAGAAGGCAATGTTTTAAAGGTTGATATAATCGATGCCTCCTATGTTTCTTTGAATGCATTAGAAAGCACTTTAGCGAAAGAAATTAAAGGCGACGCCCCTAAAATTTCAATCTTAGAAGCGACCGAAAAAAAGCAAAGCAAGAGCCTAATATATATCCTCCCATTTCGAAAAAACACAAGCTCAGGAAAGATTGAAAAGCTAGTTTCTTTCCAATTAAATATTATAAAAGGTACATCTGAAACAGGAAAAAAAGGTCTTTCAACCGCCGCTTTTGCTACAAATTCGGTTTTATCGAACGGAGATTGGTATCGGATTGCAGTTTTGAACGATGGAATTTACAAAGTAGACTATGAATATTTGAATAATATGGGAATCGATGTTTCCGGACTTACCCTTTCCAATATTCGATTATATGGAAATGGAGGTGGAATGTTACCTCAACTAAATAGTGCACCCAGGTTAGATGACCTACAGGAATGTGCCATTGAAATAATCGATCAAAACCAAGATGGAAAATTCAATGGATTGGACTATTTTCTTTTTTATGGACAAGGACCTGATCGCTGGAATTACAACACCACAGAAAAACAATATGTACACGCAAAAAATTATTATAGTGATACAACGTATTATTTCATCACTATTGACAACTCGAATCCTGGAAAGCGAATTCAAAACCAATCCAATTTAGCAAGTACCGGAAACGAAGTAAACGTTACTAGTTTTACCGAAGTGGCTTTCTATGAAAATGACTTGAAAAATTTCACCAAGTCAGGAAAAGAATGGTATGGCGAAACATTTGATTTAGTATTAAGCCAAGGCTTTAGTTTTAATTTTCCTAACCTAATTCCAGGTCCTGCAAAACTAAAGTCGAGTGTGATTTCCAGAACGGCTACTTCCTTTTTTGCTACAAGTAGTTTTAATGTAAACTACAACAACACTACTATTCTTTCGCAAAATATAATAAACGTAGGTACAAGTTATACCGATGATTTTGCACGCGCCGCTTTACAAAATTCCACCTTTGTGGCTGCAGGTTCAACCCTAAATTTAGATTACAATTATTTACCTTACAATGCTACTTCCACAGGATGGCTCGACTTCATCGCATTAAATGTTACAAGAGGGTTAACCTTTTCAGGTAATGGAGTTATCTTTAGAGATCGAGACACCAATAATATTGGAGTTAATCGCAGATACCTAATTAATAATACTTCACCTGGTTTAAAAGTTTGGTGTTTAAAAAATCATAACGACGTCAAAACTCAACAGTATACTTTCACGGGAAGTCAAATTGAATTCATTCAATCCATCTCTCCAAACGAAAGTATTGAATATATTGTTTTCAATAATAATGAAGCTAAATATCCGGTAAATGCTACTAAGATTTCCAATCAAAATTTACATGGATTACCACAAGCTGAGTACTTAATTATTACGCATCCCAACTTTCTAATTGAAGCAGAACGGATCGCAAAATTTCATACTGATTATGACAACTTGAGTAGCGTGGTAGTTACTACAAATCAGATCTACAATGAATTTTCAAGTGGTGCACAAGACGTAAGTGCATTACGCGATTTCATTCGTATGTTTTATGAAAGAGCTACAACATCTACAGAACTACCTCGCTATGTTTTATTGATGGGAGATGGTTCGTTTGATCCAAAATACAGAATAAGCAACAATACAAATTACCTACCTTGTTATCAAAGTGAAAATTCCATTTCGCAATTGGCTTCCTATACGTCGGATGATTTTTATGCGATGCTCGATCCAAACGAAGGACAGTTAATTGGTTCGGAGTTAGCAGATGTTGGTGTAGGACGATTACCGGTTCGTACGTTAGAAGAAGCCAAGGACATGGTCAATAAAATAATTACTTACTCGACGCCCGGCTTAACGAATGATCAGAATTTATGTGCTGGGTCAAATAGTAGTCGTCTTGGTGATTGGAGAAATGTTTTATGTTTTATTGCAGACGATCAAGATCGTAATTTGCATCAACGACAAAGCGAGCGCATAGCAGCTATTATTCAACAAAACAAACCTGTATATAATATAGATAAAATATATTCAGATTCTTATCAGCAAATTTCTACTCCTGGAGGACAACGTTATCCGGAAGTGAATGATGCGATTACAAAACGTGTTGAAAAAGGTGCTTTACTAATGAATTACACAGGTCATGGTGGTGAGTTGGGATGGGCTTCAGAAACCATTTTGAACAATGATATGATTAACAAATGGCAAAACGTAAATAACATGCCTGCTTTCATCACCGCCACTTGTGAGTTCAGTCGATACGATGATCCACTGCGAACATCGGCGGGTGAATTTGTATTACTCAATTCCACTGGTGGAGGAATTTGTTTATTCACAACGGTTCGGTTAGCATTTGCCATCGACAACGAACTCATCAACTCCGATATGATGGTTCACTTCTTTCAGCCCATCAATGGAGAGATGCCACGAGCAGGCGATATCATTCGACTCTCAAAAAGAGATAATCCATCGAACCGAAACGTTACCTTACTAGGCGACCCCGCCTTACGATTAGCTTATCCAAAACATTTAATCACCACCGAATCCATTACTGAATCATCTACTGGAATTGCCGTGGACACCATTTCGGCACTCAGCAAAATTACAGTGCAAGGAAAAGTTACTGATGTTTCTGGAAATGTATTGACTGGTTTTAACGGAGTTGTTTACCCAACCATTTACGATAAATCCGGTAAAATTTATAATCAAGTAAATGATTTTGCAGGTGCTGATATTAGTTTGCCTGATAGTTTCAATTTAAGAAAAAATATACTTTACAAAGGAAAAGCAAGTGTTGTAAATGGTGTATTCACTTGTTCTTTTATTGTTCCCAAAGACATCTCCATACAATATGGAAAGGGTAGATTGAGTTACTATGCTAATAGTGGTGCAGAAGATGCACATGGATTTAACGAGAATTTTTATATTGGAGGAATATCAAGCAATGCACTCAATGATAATGATGGTCCACAAATTAAGTTGTATATGAATGACGAGAATTTTATTTTCGG
>JANOAX010000108.1:0-12894 GCA_031411335.1 Bacteroidota bacterium | reverse complement strand
ATTCCTCCAATTTGACCAAAACAATCAGCATTGGTTATAGTTAAATAAGTAAATACAAATGGGTCGTCTAAATCAACAACCACAGAATCAAAATAGGTGCATCCATAGGAGTCGGTAGCCACTACAGAATAGGTTGTATCTGTTCCAGGGTTAATGATAATGCTTTGAGTAGTATCTCCAGTATTCCATACGTAGCTTACAAAGTTTGCCGTAGCATATAGCGTTGTAGGCAAACCGAAACAGGCATTAGCAACCAACTCACTGCCTGCAATTAATACTGGATTTGTAACAGTAACGGTATTGCTAGTAGCACCGCAACCATTTAAAGTAACATCAACAGAATAATCGTATGGTGTATTTATGATTATCGTACTCGAAGAGGCAGTAGTAGACCATAAGTAAGAATCAAAAGTTGTAGCTGTTGCCAGACCAATACCGACTGCGTCAATTTCGTCCCATCCCGGAACAGCAGGAGCGTTTACTGCTAATCTTACTTCTGAAACATTGAAGGCAGTAGTTGGAAAAGTAATGTTCAAAACAGTAAGTACAGCTTCTTGAGGTCCAGCCGTGTTGGTGTAAACTACTTCGTATAATTGAGTGTTTGGATTCTTAATGTAAACCGTATCTATACTTCCTGGTGAATAGGTTTGATAAATTTTAATAAAGTTAATTGGTGCTGGATTATCATAAGCTATCTCAATAAATTCTCTGACATTGTTTTCTGATGAACCCGACCATGCATTGCCATCGTCAGAATAGACAGGAACATTAGGAGCACCTAAAATAGATTGAGCAGACCATGATGTAGGAGAGTATTGGCTGCTAAAATTGATAACGCTAGTTCCATATCGTAAGTCGGTAACTTCAGCAACTCCTAATTCAATACTCCCTGTTGTACAAGTAGGCAATGTTAAGTTTCCATTATAGGTAATCATTGGAGGAAATTGCAGTCCTGTATTATCAATAAAATTATCGCAATTGTCATCTAATCCATTCAAGCAAATTTCCGTAGCTCCCGGATTTACTGAAGTATTTGAATCATCGCAATCCGAATTATCCAATACATATCCGATAGGAGCACCAATACAAGAAGATTGAATCACTAAAGGATCTCCATATCCATCTTGATCAGCATCCGCATTATAATCAACACTCGAATTAATGATAATGTTAGAACCATTATCGTCACTGGTAAAAACAGGGTTGTCACTAACGATTCGAATTCGATAACCAGTACCAGAAATAAAAGGTGGAAGTGTAGCACTAATTGTTCCTGATGAAGTACCTCCCACGGATCCTATTGCATTTTGCAAAGCAAAACTGCCGTTCTCATCACTTAAATATGCAGTAAAAATATTTCCTGGATTAAAAATTCCAGTCGTAGTAAATGGAATGGAGAATGCATCGCCAGAACAAAAAGGACCAAAAGTTCCTGTTACATCAATGTCGTTTACAACAAGCGGTTCACCAACAGCAAAATCACTGAAGGAGTTTATTCCTGAAATTGAAATTGAAGTTCCTCCTGCGCTGGTTACATTGGGATATGTCCAGTTTGGTGCATTGTATTTACCTACTATGAAATTAGACGGAACAGCAATACCGTCAATTTCTCCATTTTCCCAATTAAAACCAATAAATGCTTGGTCAAAAGTAGCTCCGTTGTTGGTGATTTTCCAATTCCTGTTGACACTCTTAGCTGGATTAATATTTGAAGTAGCTATTCCTGGATGTTCAACATTGAGTGTTGACACCATAATTCCGCCAATCCCTAAATTATTAATTAATGTTAATTGAACAGGTCTGTAACCAGCAGCATCTCCAACAGGAAATGTTAATCCAAAACTACCAACTGGATAATTGATTTGTAAATTACCATCCACATACATGAGTGGATTTGCATTATTTTGATAGTTAGCACCTACAGCTAAAATGAGTTTGTTGGGGCCTGTGTGAATGGGTCCATAGTTCCAGTTAAGCAATCCTGTTATGGTTTGGTCGCCTCCTAAGGTTACACCTGTAGACAAATTAAACATTAACATATTACTTATGGTACCTGTGCCGTTGATGTTTTGGGGACTGGCCCCATTGATCATTTGTAAATTACCTAATGATATAGTGCCGTTATTGATAAGTGTTTGTCCACTAAAAGAAAATGAAGAGCCTCCCGAAACTTCAGCACTGTTTGTTACATCCATAGAAGCGGCATAACCCCCAACCCAACTTAATGTTCCGTCTATTGTTAAATCAATACCCGGCCCATTGCCAATCGTTAGCGTACCTGAATTAAAATTCAGTGTAGCTCCGTTTTCAATAATAGTTTGGTCCAGTGTGATGGATCCCCCGAGGGAAACTGTATGCGGACTTCTGATAGTAATTACATTGTTAACAGAAGGTAATGGTCCCGCTGATGCAGGAATCCAACTCGAACCGTCGTATGTTTCCCACGTGGTTCCAAAAATCCAATCTCCATTGTTTACACTGCGGAAATCACCTAATGATTGAGCCTGTAGTTGAAATAAATTAGTGCTAATAATCGTGAAAGCAATTAATAATTTAGTTGTTAGATTTTTCATCATAGATAAAGATTAGGTTTTAGAGGCTGGACCGATCTGCCCCAATTTTCACGCAACTTACAAAAAGTCCCCGAAATGACCTACATTTTATTGGTAAAATCACCGTTTTTGGTGGCAATTTTATTGTTTATTTAACATGGATTCTAAGTTTAAGGTTTTTTAATCCTCAGTTCAGTTAGTTGATCAACTTTGATTTTATGAATAGGACATTATTTTTATAGATTGAATTCTTTGAATCTCACTACATTTGCCACATGCGCAATGAAAATTTAAAAAACGAGAAGGATGATCTTACTTCTGCTGAAAAAGAGCTTGAAAAAGTATTGCGCCCTGCCGATTTTCAGGATTTTACAGGTCAAGAAAAGGTAATTGAGAATCTACGAATTTTTGTTCGTGCCGCAGCTCAAAGAGGGGAAGCTTTGGATCATGTCCTCTTACACGGACCTCCTGGTTTAGGAAAAACTACGTTGGCACATATTATTTCAAATGAATTGGGGAGTAGTATTAAAACTACATCTGGTCCTGTATTGGATAAACCCGGCGATCTTGCTGGATTACTCACGAATTTGGAACCGAATGATGTGCTTTTTATCGATGAAATTCATCGTTTAAGTCCTGTGGTGGAAGAGTATCTTTATTCTGCCATGGAAGATTATCGTATCGACATCATGATTGAATCTGGACCCAATGCACGATCGGTACAAATAAAATTAAATCCATTTACGCTAGTAGGAGCAACCACTCGTTCAGGACTTCTTACTTCTCCCTTGCGCGCTCGCTTTGGAATTACTTCTCGTCTCGAATATTATGATTCAAAACGATTGCAATTAATTATTCTTCGCGCATCCGAAATTTTGAAAATGGAGATTGTAGATGAAGCCGCTTTTGAAATCGCAAGAAGAAGCAGAGGAACACCGCGTATTGCGAATTCGCTTCTGCGTCGTGTGCGTGATTTTGCCCAGATAAAAGGAGATGGAAAAGTAGATATGAAGATTGCTCAATATGCACTTTCTGCTCTGAATGTAGATGAATTTGGTTTGGATGAGATGGATAATCGAATCTTAACTACGATCATTGATAAATTTAAAGGCGGACCTGTAGGAATTAATACATTGAGCACAGCTGTTGGAGAAGAAGCTGGAACGATTGAAGAAGTATATGAACCGTTTTTAATTATGGAAGGTTTTTTAATGCGTACTCCTCGAGGAAGAGAGGTCACGGAAAAAGCTTATAAGCATTTAAATAAAACGTTTCGTAAAAATACTGGAACTCTTTTCGAAGAGTAGTTTTTTTGTTCGGATGAAGTTTAACGTATTTAGAAGTCTATACTCCTCGTGAAGGAAAGTAATGCAAACATCATTAAAAGTGAAGCCTTGAAATTGGGCTTTTCTCATGTGGGTATTTCTAAAGCTGGATTTTTAGAGGAAGAAGCACCACGTTTGGAACAATGGCTCTCGCAAAATCGACATGGTAAAATGTCGTACATGGAAAATTGGTTCGACAAAAGATTAGATCCTCGTTTGTTAGTGGATGGAGCTAAATCAGTAATTAGTTTGTTGTTGAATTATTATCCGCAAGAATTTCAGAATCCATCGCTCCCAAAAATTTCTAAGTATGCGTATGGTCGCGATTATCATTTTGTGATAAAAGAAAAATTGAAGGAGTTGATGCAGATAATTCAAACGAAAATTGGCGATGTGCATGGTCGAGCATTCGTTGATTCCGCTCCTGTATTAGATCGTGCATGGGCAAAAAAAAGTGGGCTGGGATGGATCGGAAAAAATGGAAATTTAATTCATCCAAAAAATGGTTCATTCTTTTTTATAGCAGAGTTAATTGTTGATTTGGACTTAGACGAAGATGCACCCATTCGTGATTATTGCGGAACCTGTACGCGATGCATGGACGCTTGTCCTACCGATGCTATCGTTGCACCGATGGTGGTTGACGGAAGTAAATGTATTTCCTATTTCACCATCGAATTAAAAGAAGCTATTCCGAAAAGCTACGAATCAAAAATGGATGGGTGGGCTTTTGGTTGCGATGTATGTCAGGATGTTTGTCCGTGGAATAAATTTTCGAAACCACATCAAGAAGAAAAATTAAAACCCATCAACGAATTAATGAATTTAAATCAAAATGATTGGAAGGAAATTACGGAAGATGTATTTAAAGTAATAGCTAAAGAATCCCCGCTGTTACGACCAGGGCTAGAAAAAATAAAAAATACAATTCAAATCACTTTACATAATGGCGGAAAGCCTGCATGATAACGTCACTATAGCGTTGACCAAATGTTGCCAGACACCATACCATTAACAATTTTCTTTCATCTTTTTTTAACCATGAAATTGCCTTCTGCAGTTCTTTAGTAAATAGACGTTGATCGAAGCTTACTTTGGTGAGAATCTCTTTAGAATATTCGAACATAATTATAATTGTTTTGGGAACAACGAAGGCTAATTTAGCACCTCTGAATGAAAAAAAACGAAAAAAGTTGTAAAATCTTGCAAGCAACTCGGTGGATAACTTTTAATCCGCACTCCATCTGTATGTTAGGTTTTCAAAACCGGCTAAATCCAGCGTTCTGTCAATTACCGTAGCGGCTAATTGTTCAAACGAAACCGGTTTGCTGTAGAAAGAAGGTGATGCAGGTACTATTATTCCACCCGCCAAAGTGATGGTCCGCATGTTGTCTAAGTGTATAAGACTCAATGGTGTATCTCTAGTAACCAGCAGTAATTTTCGCCTCTCTTTTAATATTACATCCGCTGCTCTGGTAATCAAATCATTAGAAATCCCATGTGCAATTCTCGCCAAAGTGCCCATCGAACAAGGACAAATAATCATGGTTTCAAATTGTGCAGAGCCTGAAGCAAAAGGTGCCATGAAATCGTTCTTATCATACGTTTTATATGGGATAGATGTATAGTCTTTATTTCCTAATTCATACTCCCAAACCGTCTTTGCGTTATCACTAAAAACAAGACCTACGTTTTCAATTTGATCTTTTAATTGATGAAGCCGATCCATCAATACCTTGGCATAAATAGCTCCGCTGGCTCCGGTTATTCCAACAATAATTTTTTTCTTTTTCAATTTATTTTTCTTCTGATGGTTTTTCTGCCTTCTTCGATCTGATCGTATAAAGTAAAGTAAAGGTAAGAACACTTGAATACTGCCCTTGGTTTAAACGATAAATAGCACCGCTGGCATGTTCTCGTATGGGAACAATGGACTGAAAATAGCCTAAGTTAAAGTCCAGGTTTTTTGTGATGGTATAGCCAAAACTTCCCATAAAGCTTAAATCATAATCTGAAAAAGGCCGACGGTATGTTAATTCTCCTTGCTCGTCTTGCTCTGAACTGTTTATTAAAAAACCCATCGATGGACCCGCTTCTACATAAAAACTTTTGGAAATAGCATAGCGTACGGTCAGTGGAGTTTCAAAATAATTCAATCTTAAAAGATAAAAACTCGAGTCAGGTTCTTCTGATTTCAGACGCTTTCGACTCCCTTTCTGAAAGTAAAGTATCCTAAATCCTAGGTCGAATTCTTTGTTCAGACTCGTTCTAACCCCTAATCCAGCATAGATTCCAGCTTTGTTGAACCCGCTTAATTCGTCTCCAGAAATCTGTGAACCTACAATACCCCCCGTTAATTCTGCTCTAAAGACTTGTCCTTGAGCCAAACCTGTTAAGAGTAGGAGAGAAAAGAATAGGATTTGTTTCATGAGTGAAAATTAGGCAATTTATTAGGCATTTGCAAAGACTACAATGGAAAGAAAAATAGCTGAATAATTATTAACCTCCGTATCTTTAAAATTAATTTGATTTAAATAATAGTGTAATATGAACTACTCTAAATTTACTGTATACGCTATGCGCCCATGAAACTAATAGTTGGATTTGCTCTCTTCTTGTTATTGATTTGCCCAACTCGGGTTTTTGCTCAAACCAACTTTCCACATTCTTTGGATGTGATTGTTGAAATAAAAAAGTTTAATCAAGAAAAGCATCTTTCTATCATCGCTCAATCATTAGAAGCGTTTTCTTCTAATTCTTTGGTAAAAAATGTATGTAGTTGGAGCGGATGGATTTTAATTCGAATAGATGAAGATCAAATAAGTGGACCCAATGGATTGTTAGCTATCTTGAAGGATGCAGGATTTGAAGTGGAGTGGAAGGAAGGTGCTACGCTTTCGGATTTAACTATTACGTGTAAAGAACCCATTTATAAATTTTAATGATAATGAGATCTTTTTATTGGCTACTATTATTTATTTGTGTGTTGGCTAACAACCCTGTTTTTGCTCAGTGTACTGGTGGCACTAATGGTGGCGGTATTTCACTTTTTACAACTTGGCAAACTACTGGAACAACAAGTATCAACGGCGGCACATATCGAACTTTTAATGCAACCGCTGGAAATATTTATTATTTCAGTTTCTGTACAGCAGATGGAGGAAGTTCTATTTACGATACTCAAATTTCTATTAATACAAATGCCGGAGTTATAGTGGCAGGAGGTTATAACGACGATTTTTGTGGTTCGCAATCTTATTTAGCATGGACATGTCCGGCTACCGCAACTTACCGAGTTCTCGTAAATCTTTACAATTGCGGCAATCAAAACAACTTAGGAAATTTAGCTTATAAATATTCGCCCGCTTTATCATGTCCTGGAAATTTAGGTCTTGGAGTTACTAATGTAAGTAGTCTTCCTTATGCTTCTGGTGCAGGCACTACCTGCGGTTTTGGAAATGATTTATCTTCGAATAATGTTACAAGTTGCGGTAATGGATCTTACTTTGGAGGAGAAGATCGTATCTGGATTTTTACTCCTGCTGTAACAGGTACTGTAACGATTAATCTTACTTCAGCCGGAACATGGAATGGTTTAATGTTGTATCAGGGTTGTCCATTGATTGGTCAAGGTGGAACTTGTATTTCTGTGTCGCAAAGTGCTACAGGAAATCAATCCATCGTTGCTTGTTTATCTGCCGGAGTTACTTTTTATTTAGTGTTAGATGTATTTCCCTCTCCCAGTTGTAATGCTTTTTCTAATCTCACTATTTCAGCACCGGTTACCTCAGGAGGATGTCCACTTGGGACGGGTGCTGTAACTATTCCTACGTTGCCTTATTCTTCAGTTGGCAGAACTACCTGTGGAAAATTTAACGATCAAAGTGTAAATAATACCATCAGTTGTGGAAGTTCAAATTATTTAACGGGAGAAGATGAAGTATTTGTTTTTACACCTACTAATTCTGGAAATATTTCTGTGAACTTAACTTCTACCGGTTCCTATACTGGACTGATGTTGTACACTGGTTGTCCTCTTTCTACTACGTGCTCTGGAATTGGAGGCACATGCATTGCCTTTGAACAAAGCTCCACCGGAAATAAAACAATGTGTGCGAATGTAGTAGCAGGTCAAACATACTATTTAATTGTAGATTCCTGGGCATCTCCCTCGTGTAATCCATACAGTATTAGTATCACCGCTCCTGCAGCTTTACTAACGGGATCCGTATGTGCAAATGCAATTCCAATTCCTGCATTACCTTTTTCTGCTGCCAATGAATCAACCTCATGTACCGGAAATGATTATTCAAACAGCACACTCGGTTCCTGTGGTAGCTACTATGAATCAGGTGAGGATAAAGTATATGTTTATAATGCAACCCAATCGGAATGTATTGAAATTACGATCACTGGTGCAAGTAGTAATTCAATCGGTTATCAATTGTACAGAGGATGTCCTGGTGTTGCAGGTACAACATGTATGTTAGTGAATGGTGGTGCTAATAGCGGACTTCTATCCAGCAGTTTTGTGATACCAGTAGCGGGCACTTATTATTTAGTAATTGATTCTTGGGCTCCGCCAACAACCGTTTCTTATAATTTATCGATAACAAGTTTTGGAAGCGGAGTAGCAAATGATTTGCCTTGTAATGCAACTTCACTTATTTTGGGAGTGCCCATGTCTTCATCGAATACATGTTCCGGTGCAAGTGGTGAACCCACTCCTCCGTCTTGTTTTGTAACACCTAATGTGATGAATTCAGTTTGGTTTTCGATGCAAGCACCTGCCTCAGGACAAATAAGAGCGCGTGTAATTCCAAATACAATTATCAATCCTCAAATGGCATTTTATTCAGGGTCGTGTGGTAATTCAATGACTCTAGTTTCTTGCAATGACAATGCACCTTCTTGTGGTCAATCTATCAATTATAGTTCTGAAGTTTTAGCCACAGGTTTAATTCCTGGCAACACTTATTTTATTTTGGTAGATGGATATTCTGATTTAACAGGCTCATTTTCTATTTTGGCAATTGATGGTTCTACTACTTTGCCTCCTTTATCGAATGGTCAAGATTGTGGATATTATTTACCTGTTTGCGATTCTTCTATCAGCTATGGTGATCCGGGATTTCAAGCGTTTGGAAATATTTGTGATTATACCGGCGGAGTTTTAAATTGTTTACTAACCGGTGAAAGAGGATCTGCCTGGTTTGATATTCCAATCAATGCAAATGGAAATTTGGCCTTTTCTATTATACCTAAAGACTGGCTTGGAGCACCAAGTACTGCAAGTACTGATTATGATTTCGCGATTTGGAAAATTGCAGGTTCCGGTGCTGTCACTTGTGCACAGATTGCAACGAATGTAGCTCCTTTAAGATGTAATTATCAAATTTTAGGAGTAACGGGATTGTATGGACTCGTTAACAATACGGCTCCACCTCAATATCCTGGTTTTGGTCCTGCCTTTAATACTCAATTACCGGTGTTAAACGGTGAACGATATGCGCTAGTTGTAAGTAATTTTTCGAATAGTACTTCTGGTTTTGATATAATATTTAGTAGTAGCTCTCCCATTAATTACGCTGCTTCTGGAAACGCATCTGTTTGGTCGGGTGGAGTAGATACCGATTGGTTTAAAGTCGATAATTGGGGAGGCTGTCCCATTCCTTCTTGTACAAGGGATGCTATCATTAATGGAGGAATAATTTTGCAACCTATATTAACAGGTGCTGCAAATAGTAAATCACTCTTAATTAATCCTGGAGCACGATTAACCATTCCTTCTGGCATTACCCTTAATTTATGTGAAAATTTTACCAATTTAGGAGTGCTGAATGCCGATCCTGCTTCTACTATTTTGTTTTGGAACGGACTCAATCAAAATATTAGTGGAAACGTAATTGGAGGAAACGCATTCGGAAATTTGACAGTTTCAAAAACAGGAGGCGTTGTTACACAGTTGCAGTCAATTGATGTAAAAAGCATATTCACTCTCGGGAATCCAACTTCAGTTTATAATGTGAATGGAAAAGTACAAAGGGTAGCAGGTAATTTCATGAATTTTGGAATTTATAATCCGATGGGTGGAACGTTGGAATTGAATGGAGCCAATGCACAATCTTATCGAAATTTTGATCCAGTAAATAATGTTGTAATGAATCATACAGGTCCTGCAGTAAACCTAACTACCAGCATGATTTTGGGAAGTTCCGGTATCTTGACGCTTATAAGTGGTAAAATCATTACTAGCCCATCTTATGAAGTAATTGTAAATAATCGTATACCCACCTCCGTTAGTGTTGGTAATCCTTCCAGTTTTGTTCAAGGATTTTTGCGTCGTTATTTGAATTCAACAGGATCGTATGATTTTCCAGTTGGAGATGCATTGAAAGGGTACCAAAGAGCAAATATTAATTTTGCGTATTCCGCCAATCCCACGGTCATTGATAATCTAAGAGTGAATTTTGCACCGTATGCTTCGCTGCCAACTCCTCTTGGAGTCATTGATTGTAGTTTGACTTATTCTTCGAATGCATTGGATAATGGAAGATGGGTTTTCGCAGCTTCTAATAGCCCAACATCAGGGAATTTTGATCTCACTTTGTATAATACAGGTTTTACCAACGCAGCTAACTCTTGGACCATTATGTCGAATAACGGAGGTCCATGGACGTTAGCAAATGGAACTTGTGTTTTATCTCCTGTTACATCTGTTCGTCGTAATGCCATGAATGGACTCTATGAATTTGGTACTGCTCAAGGGCCAAGTACATTGCCTGTAAGTTGGCTTTCCATAGATGCGTTACCACTTGAAGATCGTATTCGTGTTCGATGGTCTACCGCTTCTGAAGTAAATAACGATGGCTTTGAAGTTGAAAAATTAAATCCTACTTCTTCGCAATTTGAATCCATCTCATGGTTAAACGGGAACGGAAATAGTAATGTAGTGAATTATTATTCTTTTGATGATGTTAATGTGGTTCCAAACAAAGATTATTTTTATAAAATTCGTCAGGTTGATTTCAACGGTGCCTACTCTTATTCAGAGGTGGTTCATGCTCGATTAAAACCTTCCATTTCATCCAATGTTCAATTTTATCCGAATCCACTAACCGCTGACTCTAAACTCGTTTTTAATTTAGAAAATAATTCATCTGTAAAAATAACAATCGTTAATGTATTGGGTGAAGTTGTAGCACAGGAAGATCTAGGAATACTTAAATCAGGCAATTGTCAAGTTAATATTACATCACATTTTAAAGATGTTTCGGTAGGTTTATATACAGTAAGCGTTGAAATAGATGGACTTATAGAGCGACTTAAAGTATTGTATATCAACGAAAAATAGATTAATTTTTACTTTTTCGAAACGTTTTTTTTAGCCTGTACGTATGAAAGGCAAAATGAGGATTAAAATGATAAATTTCTTACACAACGGAATCTGCAAAGTTCAACTTGGAATCTTATGCTTACTCTTAACGCTGGGTGGATCATTTGCAGTAGCACAGTCAACCGTGATTGGAAATGTTTTTTCAATTGTTTCTGATCCAGAACCTGAAAACGAATTGTTATCCTTTCAAGCAAAAAGTTATACGGCAAGTATTGACTGTAAATGGTCGGGAAAATTTTCAGCGTCTATTCAGAATTTTGAATTGCAGCGAGCAGTTAAATCGGTCGATTTTGTAACTATTGCAACTATTGATAGAAATAAATTTTGTGGATATAACAATACATTCTGCTTTGAAGATAAAAATGTTGCAGAGAACATAAAGTATTTTTATCGACTTAAATATTCAACGGATGAAGGATTAATAGTATATTCAACTATTATTTCCGCCAAAGTAAATTCGCATAGTATTGTGATTGCAGAAGCCTCTCCCAACCCTTATAAGGAACGAACCACTATTCAATACATGCTCTCGAACCCTTCGCTTGTAACGCTTGAAATTTCAAATGAAGCCGGTGAAGTCGTAAAACGATTTCAACAAGGATTACAGAAAGAAGGACGCTACGCAGTGCCCTTTTCAGCCAAAGAATCAGGATTGCCTTCAGGAAAATACAATGTTACAGTTTGGTTTGACGAAGAAAGCTATCAGTTAAGCATTACCGAAACTGAATAAAATTCTTTGCAAGAATTTTTCGCAACGTAGCTTTCGCGTCCCGACAGGTATCGGGATTGTATAGCGAAGCCTTAGCGCTTCTGCATGCAAATTTATCGTAGCGCAGCCTTAGCGTGTCTGCGCCCTGCGAGACATTTTAGCATTTTTCAGCTCGACATTTAAATACGTTCTTTATTTCAAAAACTTTGTAAAAAAGAAATAAATAATTTCTGTGTCGATTCAAATTTAGTTAGCGGCAATGTTTTTTCTATATCATAAATATCATGATATGCCGTAATTCCACCCAAGGTATAACAGAAAAAAGATGGAACTCCTTTTTCTGTAAACCAATAATGATCACTGTTAGCCGCTTTTCCTCTCTTCCCGATTTTTGGTAAGTAGTGAAATTGATTATTGATGCTATCCAAAGTCTGGAATGCGGTTGGAAATTCAGTAGCATTTACAACCATCATTCCTTCGTCTCCAGTCCCCATTAAATCCATGTTGAGAAGGAATTTTATTTTAGAAAGTTCAGTCAATGGATTTTCCGTGTAATATTTTGATCCGATGAGTCCCGCTTCTTCTCCAGCAAACGCAATTAAAACCAACGAGTATTCTAATTGATTTTCTTTTTGTGCAAAATGATTTCCTAATTGTAACAACATAGAAATTCCTGAAGCATTGTCATTCGCCCCTGGGAAAATAGCGGAATTCCCCATTCTTCCTAAGTGATCGTAATGAGCAGTCATCACTAAGAAAGAGTCTTTCTTGCTTTTTCCTTCAATAAAGCCAACAACATTCGATGTGGTGTGTTTTGAAATATATTTTGCTTTGATGTTTACTTGAATGGTTTTGATTTCATCAGTGTTTGCAGACTTCAGCAATAGTAGGGTCGGAATTTTTTCTTGAGAG
>JANOAX010000107.1:0-15666 GCA_031411335.1 Bacteroidota bacterium | reverse complement strand
ATGGTTGTGTGAATTCTTCGACTGCCAATGTGGAGGTTCATCTCAATCCGACTCCGTCCATCATTGGACAAAATGAAATTTGCGATGGTAAATCAACTGTATTAAGTTTAAATAGCAATTATTCTCAATATCTATGGTCGACTGGAGCTTCCACGAATACACAAACCGTAAACACTGCGGGTAGTTATTCTGTTGTTGTTACAGATGCATTTGGGTGTACAGGATCTGCTTCATTTAGTGTTTTAGTAAATCCATTACCGTTAGTAAACATAACAGGCGACCTTGACAAATGCTCAGGAGAAAGTACTACATTAAGTACTACACCTGGACAAGGAACTTACAGCTGGACAAACGGAAGTACAACTCCTTCCATTACTATAACTACTGGTGGGGTTTATACGGTTACTGTAACTACAAGCAAGGGTTGTACAAAAAGCTTAGGTGTTACATTCAACGAACATCCTATTCCCATTGCGGCTTACGATCCTCAACAAAATATAACTTGCGAAGAGCTCAGAATTAAATTCCAAAATACATCCATCAACGAAGCTGGATCTACTTATTATTGGACATTTGGTGATGGCGGTACTTCAACTGAACGTTCACCGTCTCATGTATATGCAGCGCCTGGAGAATATACGACTTACATGCAAGTAACTTCTCCTTATGGATGTAAGGATGATGAAACACAATTAGTGGAGTTAATTACCCCACCACTTCCAGAAGCGAAATTTAATCAGTCAACACAATTAGTTAGCATCTTCAATTCAGAGGTATCCTTTAGTAATAGCTCCACCAACTCTGTTCGTTATCGTTGGAGTTTTGGAGATGGACAAAGTTCATCCGAAGATAACCCTACGCATATCTTTGATAAAGTGGGAACCAATAAAATCAAACTCCTTGCTTACAACATTGCGAATTGTTACGACGAATATGAAACTAATTTAGAAGTAGCTCCATTCTTTATTCCAAATGCATTTTCTCCCAATGATGATGGTAAGAATGATGTTTTCTTTGACGGCACCCCAGTATTAAATGTAACTTCTTTCGACATGCAAATTTTTAATCGATGGGGACAAAATATTTATACAACAGATTCCTTTTTCCGTCCATGGGATGGTTTCATGAGTAACGGAGATCCATCGCCAGAAGGATTATATACGTATAAGATAAAAATCATCAGTGTAAAAGGAAAGTATTATGAATTTACTGGTTCCTTTAGTCTAATAAGATAAAGGTTAACACTTCATTTAAATGCGACATGTCATTGACTGTCGCATTTTTTTATTTTAGTTGTCAAAACTAGTCTACCTTAATCTTGCTTAAATGAACTTTATTTTCACAGTCATCATTCGTCTTGAAATCAACAAACTCAATTCAGAAATTCAGAAAATCGATCCCAATGCATTTGTAGTTATGAATAGTATTAAGGACACCATGGGAAGAATGGTAAAAAAAAGACGGTTATCACATTAACACTTTGAATTAATGCTTAATTATTTTAGTAGTAATCACACCAATTTCTTCTGAAATAAATTGAGCCGAATAAATCCCATTGGGCAAGTGAGCAATATTTATTTTTTCTGTAGGATTTGACAATTGATTTTCCATAATTAATTTCCCAACGGCATCAAACATCATCAACTTAAAAGAACATTGCATACCACTAACATAAATAAAGTCAGATGTTGGATTCGGTCCAACTGAAACACTTCCACCATCGCCTGACTTACGATAAATAGCGACCCATTTAGTCAACTCTTCTTTCCCATCAAAATCCACCTGATGCAAACGATAATAACTGAAATTGGGGAGGGGGGAATTATCAAAAAAATCATATGATGAAATCTGAGAACTATTTCCTGCCCCTTTCACTTTATTTATTGTTTCAAAATGAATCATATCTACACTTCTCTCTACAAGAAAATAATCATTATTTATTTCAGAAGCAGTCGCCCAAGTCAAATGCACCTTCTTTTCTTCCGAAGTCACATTAAAGTATAGCCAAGATACAGGTAATGGAGAAATATTATTTGCCAAAGCCCAATCACTTTGTGTATTCACACCATTCACATTTACCTTATTAGCAATTGCACTTTGAACAGGTAAAGCCGCTTGCCACTTATTTGTACCGAAATTATAATTCTGTGCTCTCATCAATGTAGCATCATCGTAGGGTGCAGGAGGCAACTCCGAAGCCAGGTAATTAAATTCGATGGTAGCAAGTCCTGGAGAAGATGGAGAAACATTCCAAAAACGATCGACAGTTGCATCTCTATTATCGGGTAACAATCCAATTTCAGAATTCAAATTTGCAATAGCAGGAGGCCAAGGCAAGTTTGATGAACCCGTATGATAAGTTGCAAAATTTATGGTTCCTACATTCCCAGAACTCAATGTATAAATTAGTGGAATATATTGTGATGCCGTATATGCAAATGGAACAATATAGGTACCTATAACATTTGAAACATTCCAGTTCAAAGCACCACTATGGTCTTGTGCTTCACTTCTTAAAAATCCGTTTGTACGGGTAATAGCGGAAGGATCGGCTCGTTCAACATAAATTGTTCTTCCTCCATTCACCGGATTACCAGCAGCACCTGCTAAATTAACGATACCGTTTGTCAAACGAAGTTCTTGACGAATATAAACTGCATTTACAGCAGCTGGAAGACTAGTAGGCGTAATGAAAGTTCCAACACCTGTATTATTAATTTCCAAAACTCCATACTTATGATTGTTCGAGGTGGCAACTCCAACATTAATACCTGTCAAAACTTGATTTCCAATTCCGTAATACTCAACGACACTAGTTTGATCTAAGTAAAAATTCATTGCTCCTACATTGCTGACAGCAGCTACAGATGTATTATTAAAAAATCCAGAAGCATGACTGGTTCGTAGTCGTGCCGTACTTAATAATGAAATGCCCGAATTGGTAGAAGTTACATTAGAAAATAGTTGATTCGCATTCAAATTTAAAGTGGCTGCTGGATGGACAACCAACAAATCGATGGAAGCTAACGTATGAGAGGCTACTTGCAAATTTCCGAAAACTACATCCAATAAACAATTACTTAAAATATTCTGTTTTACTTGTTGAATATCATGAGTACCTGAACGAGTCATGGAAATGGTGCCAACACGATTGAAATTTAATACGCCAAAAACTGAGGCTGTTCCTGCCCCTGCCCGAGTCATTGACCCACCTGCTCCTAATGTATAACTTCCGCCTTTAAGATTGAGTGTATTGATGGCTGTAGAAACTGTATTTGTACTAAAAGAAATTACTCCACCACTTTGAGTAAAATTTCCATTAACATTCCACGTGATTGCATCAGCAGAAGCTATTGTCGCGTTATTATAAATACTTAAATTTCCTGCACTTTGTAAAAAGTTATTGGCAAGATTGATATTTGCAATACCTGGGCTTCCTTTCATGGATAGTGCACCTCCGCTTACCGTTAAATTCCCTTGTAGATTAGCGGTAAGCAAACCAGATTCTGAACTTAAATAGGTATTCCCTCCAGTAATAGAAAGATTATTATTAACAGTAAACGTTAATGCGTGTCCGTTAGCGCCATAACTAGGAATTACATTAAAATAATTGTTGCCACCAGAAATATTAAATGATCCCAGCAAATTAATCGTTTCGGCTCCTGTAGCATTATTGGAATTGAATTCGCCTAATACACCAGAAATAGTAAAATCTCCGCCAACTTGCATAAACAATTTAGCTGTAGCAGCTGTTGTACTTAATGTAGCTAATCGGTGAATAGCAAATAAATCAGTAGTATTCGAAAAGCTAATATTCATATTCCCAGCAACCACATATGAAATAGTAGACGAAACTGGATTACAACTATAATTAGCAATAAAAACACCTCCTGTAAAATTCACACTCCCAATTTGGAAATCAGGAACACCTGCCGAAAAAGTTGCGTTATTTTGAATGCCTCGAAAATCGCCAGCTGTTTGTTTATATACCCCAGCTATATTGAACGTTGGTAATCCATCTCCATTGAAAATTCCATAAAACGTCCCTACTGCGAGATCAACACTTCCCATATTAAAATTCAAATTTCCATTTTGCTGATAAATACCATATACAAACGAAGAATTTAATATTTTTAGAAACCCCGACAGATTAATTATAATGTTGCCAGTACCGCTTTGCTTAAATCTTAGATACCCATTATCGACAATTACATTTCCACCAAACGTGAAAGTTTTATTTCCGTTCGTATCATCCAAATACGTAGCACAGGCATTATTCACAGTGAAATTTCCAAGTACGCTCAGGGTATAACCTAATCCGTTATTATTCCAATAAAACATTCCGGGATTCCAATTCAATATTAAATTTCCAAAATTAGAATTACAACCTGTAACCATTGATGCGGTGGTTCCTGACCACTTGGTCACATTAAATGTACTGCCTGCTTCAAATGTTTCAACTCCCGCAAAAACAGTGGTGGCTGCAACTTGATTATTATTATGAATATATGTTCCGCCATTTAAGAGAATAAAATTTCCTGAAATGGTTATAGTCTTATTTGCTCCACCTCCTGAAGTACCAGAGGTAAGAGTACCGCCATTCTGAACGGTGACGCTGGTAACATTAGCATTAGCTGTGACACTTACAACATGTGTATTGCAAATAAACACAACATCGTTCGTACTAGGAACAGAAGCAGCACTCCCGCCGCCACAGGATACTGTAGACCAAGTTGTAGTTTGGCTCCAATTTCCAGTTTGACGTGAATAAAATGTAGCCGCATCGACACCTACAGATATTATCATCACAAATGTCGATGATAATATTAATTTAAGTAAAAACTTCATTTTGCCTCCTAATTTACTGAAAGTTCGTAAAGTTCTTTACCATTTAGGGAATATAATTGGCAAACAGAATCAAATTGAGGGTAAATGATGTATAATTAAATCTAAATACGAGCATTTCAAATGAAGAAATCTTTAAAACTACTCATCAGAGGCGCGCTCTTACTTATCGATATTACATCGAAAATTTAGTTGAATAACTTCCTTCTTCATTTAAAAACCGGAGCAAATAAATATTGTTTCTTGGTAGATTTAAAGGAAATACAAGTAAATCTTCAATCAACGAATTCCTTTCAAAAAGCAAACGCCCAGCCGTGTCATAAATTGAAATAATACCGGAGGAGGAAGTTTTCGGAATCATAATTTGCAAAGTAGAGTTGTTTACATTGAACCATGCATTTAATTCTTGACTGTTGCTTTGTGCGTTATAATAAACAACATCTGACCAATATTCGTCCCCATTAATATCGGTTTCCTTCACTTTATAATAAGCACTCTTTGAACTTTCATCTTCATCAATGAGAAAATAATTTCTTAAGTCATTGCTATTCCCTGCAGCAGGTAGTTGTCCAATTTCAACAAAACTAGAATTACTACTTGATTTATATACTGTGAAAAAGTCGGTGTTCTCTTCAGTAAAAGTAGACCAGTTTACACGAACATCTTTACCTTGGGCAATAGCACTAACTGAAGCCCATTCTAAAGGAAGTACGGACAAACTGGAGGCTAATGCCCAATGAATATTTTTAGTAGCGTTAGGCACATTCACTTGATAAGCTGAAGAACTTTGACCAGCAGTAAGAGGCAACCACACATTGGTGGTTGTATTATAGGCCGAAGCACGCATACCTAGAGGCGTATTGAAAGGAATTGATGGCAACTCAGACGCCGCATAAGTAAAATTTAAGTTATAAGAAGGATTGGCTCCTGTCCCACTAATTCTCCAAAATCGATCAACGGTTGCATTTCTATTATCAGGTGTTAATCCGAAATGACTGGCTAAATTTGTAACACCAGACGGCCATGGCAAATTCGTTGAAGGTGTATGATAAGTTGAAAAAGAAACTACTCCAGCATTACTTGCCGTCAATGTGTAAATAAGAGGGATATAGTCAGAGGCCGAAAAACCAAATGGAATCGTATAAGTACCAAGTCCACTATTGATGGTCCAAACGATACGAGCAGAATGATTTAATGCTTCACTACGAATAAATCCTCCATTACGTACAAGAGCTGTAGGAGATGGATTTTCAATATAAACATAACGACCAGCACTTGCCGGATTCCCTGGTGCATCACATAAATTAAATTCACCTGCTGTCATTATTAATTGAGTACGTATGTAAACTGCATTTGTAAAAGTTGGCATATACGTTGGACTTATCCAAGTGCTTGATGGACCCACGTGGTTAATTTCCAAAATTCCATACTTATGCTGAGGTAATGTAGCGATACCCACATTAATTCCTGAAACTCTAGCATACGTATTCGTATTGTACTCAACAACGCTCGTTGCTCCTAAAAAATAGTTCATTCCTCCGCTTCTTCGTAAAACCGGGTCATTGGTATTATCATATAATCCCTGAGTTCTTGCTAATCGCAATCTTCCGCCATTGGCAATAGTTACACCTGTAAATGCGAAAACAGTATCAGAGGAAATCTGATTCGTTCCCATGGATAAAATTCCACCCGACTCAACCGTTAGCATATCTAACATGGTCGAATCATGAGAACTTATTTGTACTGGACCTGAAGTAACATCAACTGTACAACCCGACTTCACATATTGCTTGCACTGTCTAATATTATGAGTCAAATTTCTAAAATAAGTAATGATTCCTTGATTCATAAAATTAATTCTAGAAAAATTTAAAGAACTACCGCTTCCTGCTCTTTGCATACTTGCCGAATTGGCAATCGTAAACACAGAACCGTTAATATTAATTTGCTGTAGTGAAGGTGAATCAAAATCGTCAAAATATAAAATCCCTCCACTTTGAATAAAACTTCCATTCGCGGTTAATTCAATGGTATCATTCGCTGCGCTGGTTTGTAAAAATTGATCGTATCCATGTAAATAAAATACGCTGCTCACTAAATTCTGAGTAAATAATCCATTCACTGTAAATAATGCTCTACCGGTAGAAGACTTCAGAATCGCAATACCTCCCGATAGCTGCACTGTGCCGTTCACGGTTAAGAAAGTTGAATCCGATGCATTTTCACTAAACCAAATAGAACCTCCGCTCATCAATAATCCACCTAAAGTTATTTTTACTTTATGGCCATTCGTTTCATCTAAACTACCATTAAAAATGGTTTTAGCCGAAGTAGAAGTAAAAGTTCCATTCACCATTGTTGATTCCTCACCTGCCGATTCCGATGTTTTAAATTCACAAGTCGAAACTCCAGAAATAGTTAAATTCCCTCCCACAAAAAATTGTAATCGAGTGGTCGTTTTAATTCCACTCAAGGATGCTAATCCCAACAAATTAATTTTATTCCCAGCATTGGTAAAATTAATGGTTGCATGATTTTGAATCGTGATTTCGGCAAGCCCATTAATATTATGTGTAAAAGAAGCCATAAATATTCCATTCGTATACGAAAGTGAATTAATGATTATGACTGGAACTCCATTATTCAATTTTGTGGGAGCATTAATCCCATAAAAATCTCCTGCTGAAGTAAAAATACCATTGATGAATATGAATATGTTTCCTAAACCATCTTTCAAACCATTAAAGACACTTCCAGGCTGTGTAGTTAAGTTATTAATGTTGAATGTGAAATTATCATATCCACTATAAATACCCGTGAAACGACCTGTGGCATTTATAACTCCATTGCCAGAAACAGTAAAAGAAGTAACTCCTGCATTAGAATCCTTCACATTCAATTTTCCATCCAACAATAAATTACCACCAATATTGACATTTACTGGATTAAGAGTATTATCTAAAAAAGTTTGACAAGTGGTACCCACTGTTAGATCACCTAGAATTAATTTTACTGTACCTAAGTTTTGATTATTCCACCAAGCAATGCCAGTATTGAAATTTAAAAACACATGACCAAAATTGGAAGATACAGAATTTACAAGCGAAAGGTTTGTCGAAAACCAATTATTAACTCTTACCAAACTAGTAGGAGAAAAAAATTCAACACCTCCAAACAATGTTGTTGTTGGATCAACAAAACTATGTTGAATTAATGTGCCTCCATTTAATACATTGAGGCTATTCAAAATCGATACGGAACGATTCGTTGTAGAGCCGCCTCCATTTTGGAAAATCGAGTTACTAGTAACGGTAATACTATTGATAGTGGTATTGATATTACACGTTAAGGCTACTCCGTTACATACAATAACATCATCAGTGGAGGAAGGCAAACTGGCAGGTATCACAAAACTACCACAACCTACTGTTGTCCAAGTTGTTAAAGCATTCCAATTTCCAGAAACGACCGCATAATAAGTAGTGGCCTTACTATACGAAGTGTACAGTAAACACAATACAATAAAGAATAATGTCCGAGTAATAGAACTCAAGGGCGTTACAGTGGTTTAATAATTAAGAAGTTAAAGCTAATCTACCCTTACAAAAAAACATCATATGTTTGGTAAGCTATGGTATTTTAAGGGTCAAAGGGACTTCCCCAACGACAATTCAATAATAGCATTTTATTTCCATTCCTACAAATGCAAATTCAATTTGTTGAAATATAGTAATAGAATTATTGGACTTTCATTAAGTTAGTTAAAAAATGGAAAGTTATTAATACCCAAAAAACAGTTATTTGGAGAGGGTTAACTAAAAATAATTATAATCTATAAAACAATACCGAACAACATCGCTCTTTTAAGGAAAATCTTTGTACCGGCATCCACTTTAGCATTTGGTTGCAGCTGATTCATCTTATACAATTTCGAAAGTTTTACACCATATTGTTGGGAGATATCGTGCATCGTTTCACCCTCTTGAAGGATATGTGTAAATGTTGTTGATTTATTCTTTTTGGCTTTTATAAAAACTTTATTGCCCACTTCTAAAATATCATTCTTATCTGCATCATTAAATTCTAATACTTGCCAAAGTTCAATGCTATTTTCACTCGAAATTTTTGTCCAGGTGTCGCCCTCACGGGCGTAGACAAAAGGGACTCCATTCACAGTTTTAGCATCAATAGAAGAAGTTTTAGGGTCGGCATTCGGTTTTACAGTTTTGCTTTCGGTCTTCTTTGGCATTGGTGCGGAAGGCGCTTCCACTTTTTCCGCAGTGATAGGCACTTTTACTCCTTGTGCATCAAAGTCACTCAAATTATACTTTTCGATGAGTCCAATTATTTTACTCGCGTAACTTGGATTCGTTGCGTACCCTGCTTTCTTTAACCCGTGTGACCAACCTTTGTAATCTGTAATTTCCAATTCAAATAAAGAATGGTAACGTTCGCGGCTACGCAAAAAGTCGCTATGGTCATCGTAAGATTGAGTTACATTTTCATATTTGCGAAAACATTCATTGGGAGCATCATCATCTTTATGATAAGTGTCGCCACTCCACTCTTTATGACATTTAATTCCGAAATGATTATTAGCCCCTTTTGCTAATGGGCTATTTCCATAATCTGATTCGTACATCCCTTGTGCGAGGGTGATGCTTGAAGGAACGCCGGTTTTCATCATGTCAGCAATAGCAGCGTCTTTAAACATTTCAATATACATCTCGGGTGTAATTCGGCCCGTATCACTTCGCAAATTTGGTTGCGCTTGGACATTTGTAGATCCCCCAAAGAAGTAACAAACAAGACTTAATAAGATTATTTTTTTCACCTTACAAAGGTAACGAGATTGAATACAAATTATTCTTCTGCTTCTCAGAGCTATTAACATCATAATGTTAATGATCTAAATACTGCAATCCGCCGGTATGTATTACCATGATTTTCGCAGCAGGAGGGAAATAATTCTGTTGCAATAAATGTTGAGCTGCAAAAAACAATCTACCCGTGTAGATAGGCTCAATCGTAATATTTTGATTATCGTTCCATTTGCTTACAAAATCATCTAAAAATGCACTTCTTTTGGCATAACCACCAAATGTAAAGTCGGCCTTTAGGCTGATCAAATCATTGACTTTCGAATCATTATCTTGGAAAATATATTCTTCTTGTCTAGCTTCCAACACCTTTATTCCAATTATTTTCTGATGATTTTCTATATGGAGAGAAATACCCTTAAGCGTTGTTCCCGTACCAACAGCCAATAAAATATGTGTGTATTCGGTCGGAATAAAACGGGCAATAGGCTTACATCCATCCACCCCAAATTGATTACTGCCCCCCTCTGGAATAAACATAAAATTATTGTAATTAGGAAAATAAATGTATGGGTTTTCTTGTTGCCTCATTTCCCTATATTTTTCTCTGGAAACAAAAACAATCTCCATCCCATTCTCCATCGCTCGTTTGATCGTACGAGTTGGACCATCTTGTGCATCACCACGAATGAATCCAACCGTTGAAATTGACAGCTTTTTTCCTACTTCAGCCAAAGCGGCAATATGATTGGAATATTGACCACCGACGCTTACAATTCCTTCATATCTTCCACTATAAAAATGCTTGATGTTCTCATACAACTTAAAAGTTTTATTTCCACCAATAATGGGATGAATGGTATCAAGGCGTAAAATTGAAATTTGACGAAGCTCACCATTCACCTCTACCCATCGATGTTCAATAGGTACTACTTTAGGAATAAAATAATCTTTTAATTGTTTAGCGCTGGGCAAGATTTATCGTTGAGCGGTTGTCTCCAAATCAAAATGCAAACTACGAGCAAAAGTATTCCAAGCAATATTCTCCTCTGGAAAAGCACTCACATTCGATTTTCCATCTTTACCAAATACACGCACACAAACATTTCCATTAGCATCTTTTTCTAATCGAGATATTGCATAGAGTTGATGATCCTTCTCCAAATTCCAAGTTAAATTTTCGGGTGTAAAAACAATATTCACACTAGGCTTCGCATTATTCTTACTTAAATCGGTGATGATAAATCGATTCTTTACCGCTTCAATTTTGTAGGTCTTACCTTTGAAAGAAACAATTTGCTCTTCGTGTTCTCCCTCTTTCATACTGATGGGATTGCTACCCGACCAAAACTCAATCAAGTTTAAAAATACGGCATCAACGAATGCCGCTATTTGGTAAACTGGAATTACACACAAGGCAAAAAATACGATTGACCGAACAAATTTATCTTCGATTGATCCATTCCATTCATATACTTTTTTGGTTAATTCAAATGATCCGTAACAACCTGTTTGCATCAACATTCCAATTAAACAGATTGACATTACCGTTGCCCTAAGAAACTTTTTCATGTTATTTTTGTTATAAAACAAAATTAGGTTCTTTCCATGTAATGAAATTAAATTCGCTAAATTTTCATCCACATGGATATGAACAATTTTGTGATTGTTTTTAAATAATTTCGCATACAAATAATTTAGTTAAAAAAACACCCGCTACCCAAAACACTACATGGCCTTCACCGACAAATTCGATAAAGAAGATTATTACCTTACGGAGGAAGGATTTATTGTTTTTACAGAAAAATACCATCTAAAAAGAGGATTTTGCTGTCAAAGTGGATGTAAACACTGTCCTTGGAAGGAAAAAAGAACGGCACCCGAGAAAAAAAAGAAAGATTAAGTTCAGTCCGGAAACTTCATTTTTTGATTATCAACATCTTGTCATTCAACAGTACATTTATTGATTTTTAAGAGATATAAAACTGTAATTTTGCTTTTCTTAAAAGATCCAAAATGCAAGATACAGCTACTAAACTTGATTTATCTACTTCAATAACACCCACGGGCACCACCATAAGTTGTAAAGGTTGGGTACAAGAGGCGGCATTGCGAATGCTATGCAATAATTTGGATCCAGATGTAGCTGAACGACCAGAAGATTTAATTGTATATGGCGGAAGAGGAAAGGCGGCTCGTAATGTAGAATCTTTTCACCTCATTATAAAAGCGTTGAAAGACCTCAATGACGATGAAACACTCGTAGTGCAGAGCGGTAAACCCGTAGCTATTTTACCTACACATAAAGATGCGCCACGTGTGATCATCAGCAATTCTCAGCTCGTTCCTAAATGGGCAACCTGGGAAGTTTTTGATGAATTAGAGAAAAAAGGATTGATGATGTACGGACAAATGACAGCTGGTTCATGGATTTACATCGGATCTCAAGGCATTGTACAAGGAACTTATGAAACATTTAATGCTGTTGCTGATAAACATTTTGGTGGTTCATTAAAAGGTCGCCTTTGTGTAACCGCAGGTTTAGGCGGAATGGGCGGCGCTCAACCATTAGCCATTACGATGGCAGATGGTGTTTGTTTAGCAGCAGAAGTGGAAGAATGGCGAGCGCAAAAACGTGTCGAAACCCGCTACCTCGATTTTATTGAACGTGATGTTGATAAAGCCATCGACCAAGCAATGGAGTTTAAAAAGAACGGAGAGAATAAATCCATTGGCGTCATTTGTACTGCAGTACAATTATTAAAAAGATTAAAAGAAAGAAATATTATTCCAGATGTTTTAACAGATCAAACATCAGCACATGATCCCTTAGTAGGTTATTTACCCGAAGGAATTTCCAACGAAGAAGCCAATGTGTTGAGAGAAAAAAATCCAGAACATTTGGTGGATATGGCTTATGATTCGATGTCAGAACATGTTTTACTGATGATTGAATTACAAAAACTAGGTAGCATCACATTCGATTATGGAAATAATTTACGTGGACGTGCTTTAGAGCGCGGCGTGAAAAATGCTTTTGATTTTCCCGGATTTGTACCTGCTTACATTCGTCCTTTGTTTTGCGAGGGAAAAGGTCCTTTTAGATGGGCTGCATTGAGTGGTGATCCAGAAGATATTCGTGTAACAGATGAGGCTATCCTAAAACTTTTTCCTAATGATGTGGGATTACATCGTTGGATTAAAATGGCGCAAGAGCGAATTGCCTTCCAAGGATTACCTGCGCGTATTTGTTGGATTGGTCAAGGGGATAGAGAAAAAGCGGGATTGCTATTTAACGAATTGGTAAAAACTGGAAAGGTGAAAGCTCCTATCGTTATAGGTCGCGATCATTTAGATACGGGTTCTGTAGCGAGTCCTAATCGTGAGACCGAAGCCATGTTAGATGGATCGGATGCTGTAGCAGATTGGCCTATCTTAAATGCACTGATCAATACAGCAGGGGGCGCAAGTTGGGTGAGTTTACATCACGGTGGTGGTGTAGGAATGGGCTACTCTATTCACTCGGGAATGGTGATTGTAGCCGATGGCACCGATGATGCAGCACGACGATTGAAAAGAGTTTTACATAACGATCCTGCTATGGGTGTAATTCGTCACATGGATGCAGGATATGATATTGCAACCGATACCGCTCGTAAACATCGTTTGGATATTCGAGAAAGGTTGAAATAAAATTATTCGGGTTCACTTCAATAATTTTATAAAGAAGTGAACCCGAAATTATGTATTAATATTTAATAAATTTAGTGAACCATTCACGAGTTCCTTGACGGAAGGTAGCAAAATGTAATCCTTGTTTCAATACCTGAACATCCATCTGATACTTGTTTTTGTCATCTAACACGATGGTTTCTTTCAAGATCATTCTTCCTCTGACATCAGAAAGTGTCATTTCTATTTCAGCACCACTCGCATCTTTCAATTCTACGTAACAAAAATCATGCGCTGGATTTGGCGAAACGGATATTTCCTGAGTATTTACATTATCCATAGAAATTAAACCAGTCACTCCATTATTTTCATATCCGCAATTTTTCCCATAAGTTATACCTCCAAAATCATTTTCAGTAGTGTCATATGAAAGAATAAATCGATTCACCATTTTTCCGTTTGTCAGACTCATGTATGTATAAGAAGTGGAATTAAAGAGCGTAATTTCTGGAGGAAATGGAATGCCAACATAAACTGTAGAATCAACAATTGCTTGTGTTGATTTAGTACGTAGGCAATTGGTATAGGTGCCAGAAGGATTAATTACAGTACCCCATCCATCAGCTACTGTCGTAATAGTTCCATTTCGATACGTGTTAACCGTTATACCTCCCGAATTTGAACTCTGCAATCCAGAAAAAACATCACTATAACTCGTATTATAGGTTAAAGGAAATACCCAATTTGTTTCCGGATTACTATAGTTCATAATAAAATTAGATCCTCCAGATGTCAACCCAAGACCATTTAATACTAATATAGACGTTGAAAGTGTATAGTAAATATTAGGAGAACCTAATCCTGTGTTTATTGATAAATTTGAACTTGGGAAACTAGAAAAAAATGGAGTTGAAGAAGCCGTAGTAAAATAAAAATTTAATGTTGAAGATTGTACGGCACTTGCAAAATTCCAAGTTTGATTGGCTCCTGCATTTCCATGATTTATGTTCGTAGTATCAACAGTAATGCGTGGAATACTACTTCCTGGACCATAAATACTAGAACTTGTAAATGTGGGTTGAGCAATTAAGGGTACGCTACCAATAAATACTAATAATAAAGTGTAAAGTTTTTTCATGATTTTGAGATTAAATTATTTGATGTAAATCTAAATTTAATTTGAATTAAATGCAAATTCAAATAGGATTACATCTACATGCATATCAATACTTTATATTAAAGTAATTATGATTTACTTCAGGAAATCGAATGGAACAAATTAATTCCAATAAATTACTTAAGTCGTATTTCTGAATAGAAAATGGCCAATCTACCATGTTTAACTATAAATTTGTTATCACAAACGACGAATTTCTCACAAATTCAAAATATAACGTTCGAAACCATCCTCTGCAGAAGAAACTTTAAATGGAAAGAAAAACAAATAAAATAAATTGCTTTAGTAGAAACTTATTGTTTTGTATTTTTTTTATTTTTAATTCGAGCTACTCAACAGCGCAAACAAATCAACTTATTTTTTTCACTGGTTCCGATTGGTGCCTACCTTGTATGCGATTGGAAAAAAGTATTTTAAGCGACTCTCTATTTATTCAATACACTACTTACTCTATTACTTTTGTACATGCTGATTTTCCACAAAAGAAAAAATTAAGTGCCGATGTAATTTTTCGAAATGAAAAATTAGCAGAACTTTATAATGCAAAGGGTGTATTTCCTTTTATTGTAGTGGTCAATAATGGATTGCCGACACAAATTCCATTTCATGATCAAACGGCAAAAGAGTTAATTGAATCTATTCAACATATTTTGCAAGGCTATGAATGAGTTTAAGTTGACATGTAAGTTAATGGGTTCGGCATTCGAATTTATTGTAGTTGCGAATGATTCAAGTGAGGCTGATGTTTTTTTGAAAGCTGGGATGGTTGAGATAAAAAGAATTGAAGAATTACTCACTGAATTCAAACTTACTTCTGAAACTTCACGCATCAATTCATTTCCTGCGAATGAAATATTTACAATCGATTCAGAAGTACATCATCTTTTGCAACGTTGTCAAAAACTATATTCAATCAGTCATGGTGCATTTGATGTGAGCATGGCTCCTCTTAAAAAATTGTATTCATTTAAAAGAATGGAAGAGAAGTTACCTTCTTCAAACGATATTCACTGCGCCCTTCAAAAAACTGGATTTAATAATATTCTATTGTTAGACAACCATCGAATTTGTCTTCTAAAAAAAGAAATGAAAATTAGTTTTGCTGCCATAGGTAAAGGCTATGCAGCTGATAAAGTTCAATCACTTTGGAAG